>CAZXJW010000247.1:0-5417 GCA_964641005.1 uncultured Rhodocyclaceae bacterium | reverse complement strand
GTCCTTGCGGGGGGCGCGCCTGGAGGCCGCCGGGCCCCCGGACTGGGCGCGCGCCAGGATGGGCTGGATCATCCCCTGCGCGCGCAGCGAGGATGCAAGTGCCTCGATGGACTCGGCGTCCATCTGCGTGCGTGGCTGGTACTTGCCGGGTTGCAGGGCCGACAACGGCAGTTCCATCAGCCGTTCGCCTTCCTTCGCGGGCACCGCGGCGACGTCGCCGCCGAGCAGCGCGTCGAGGCCGCGCCCGAGTCCCTTCTGTTTCACCATCGTGCTGCCCTTCCGTAAGTGCGCCCTGTCACTGCACTGCCCGTCGAGCAGCGCCCTGGGCCGGACCCCGGGCCATGGTCCGGCGCGCCGGTCGGGCGTGCCTGAGGGCGACGTGCACTCATGCGGCTGCCTGCTTGCCGAGGATCTCGCCCGCCAGCGCCAGGTAGGCCAGCGCGCCCTTCGACTGGCGGTCGTAGCTGAGCACCGGCATGCCGTAGCTGGGCGCCTCGGCCAGGCGCACGTTGCGCGGGATGACGGTTCGGTAGACCTTGTCGCCGAAGTGCTGCTGGAGCTGGTCGGAGACCTGCTGCCCGAGGGTGTTGCGCGGGTCGTACATGGTGCGCAGCAGCCCCTCGATGTCGAGGCCCGGGTTCAGGTTGGCGCGCACCTTCTTCACCGTGTTCACCAGGTCGGACAGGCCCTCGAGCGCGTAGTACTCGCACTGCATGGGGATCATCACCGCGTGTGCCGCCACCAGCGCGTTGACGGTGAGCAGGTTGAGCGCCGGCGGGCAGTCGATCAGCACGAAGTCGTACTGGCCTTCCAGGTCGACCAGCGCCTCCTTGAGGCGCGTCTCGCGACGATCCAGGTCCACCATCTCCACTTCGGCACCGGCGAGTTCGCGGTTGGCCGGGATCACGTCGTAGTTGCCGGCCTGGGAGCGCGCGCGCACCTGGGCGAGGCTCGTCTGGCCGAGCAATGCCTGGTAGACCGTGGCCTCCAGGGTGCGCTTGTCCACGCCGCTGCCCATGGTGGCGTTGCCCTGCGGGTCGAGGTCCACCAGCAGCACCCGGCGCCCGGCCAGTGCCAGGCTGGCGGCCAGGTTGATGGTGGTGGTGGTCTTGCCGACGCCGCCCTTCTGGTTGGTGATGGCGAGGATGCGGGTCACGGCTCAGGCCTCCGGGGCGTGCGAGGGTGCCAGCACCACGAGGTGGCGCGCCTCCACCCCGAGAACTTCAAGGGTAAGCACTTGCTCGCACGTGAAGGCTTCAGGCAAGGCGGCGATCTCCTCGTGGGGATGCAGGCCCTTCATGGCGAGCAGCCGGCCGCCCGGTGCCAGCAGGTGTCCGGCCAGGCGGGCGAAGTCCGGCAATTCGGCGAAGGCACGGGAGATCACCACGTCGAAGCCCGCGACCGGATGCCACTGCTCCACGCGGGTCCGCTCCACCGACGCGTTGGCCAGCCCGAGTTCGCCGATGGCCTGGGTCACGAAGGCGAGCTTCTTGTGGTTGCTGTCGAGCATCACCACCTCGAGGTCGGGCCGGGCCACGGCGATCGCGATGCCGGGCAGGCCTGCTCCCGTCCCCACGTCCAGGATCCGGTGTCCGCGCAGATGCGGCACCACTGCAAGGCTATCAAGAAGGTGATGACTGACTAACCGGGACTCCTCGCGGATCGCCGTGAGGTTGTAGACCCGGTTCCATTTCTGCAGCAGCGCCACGTACTGGAGCAGCCGCGCCTGCTGGGCAGCGGACAGATCCAGGCCGAGGGCGGTGCAGCCCTCCGCCAGCGCCTCGGCGGGCAGCTTCACCGCGCGCCGCCCGCGCGGCCGGGCATCCGGGCACCTTCGCGCTTCAGGTGCACCAGCAGCAGCGAGATGGCGGCCGGCGTCATGCCGTCGATGCGCGACGCCTGGCCGAGGGTGCCGGGTCGGTGCCGCTCGAGCTTCTGGCGCACCTCCACCGACAGGCCGCGCACGGCCTGGTAATCCAGGTCCACGGGCAGGGACAGGGTCTCGTACTGCTCGCGCCGGCTCACTTCCTCGCGCTGGCGTTCGATGTAGCCGTGGTACTTGACCTGCACCTCCACCTGGGCGGCCACTTCCGGGTCGGACACGCCCGGACCGGCGCCTTCCAGGGCCATCAGGCGCGGGTAATCCACGTTCGGGCGACGCAGCAGCTCGTCGAGGGTGTGGGCCTCCCCGGACGGCTGCCCCAGCAGTGCCTCGAGGGCCTCGAATCCGGCCACCCGCGGGTTGATCCAGGTGCTGCGCAAGCGCTCACGCTCGCGGGAAACGGCTTCCCGCTTGGCTTCGAAGCGGGTCCAGCGCGCATCGTCCACCAGTCCCAGACGGCGCCCGGCCTCCGTCAGTCGCAGGTCGGCGTTGTCCTCGCGCAGGCTCAGGCGGTACTCGGCACGGCTGGTGAACATGCGGTAGGGCTCGGTGACACCCTGGGTGACGAGATCGTCCACCAGAACGCCCAGGTAGGCCTCGTCGCGGCGCGGGGCCCAGGGCGCATCCCCGCGGGCCGCCAGGGCCGCGTTGACGCCCGCCAGCAGTCCCTGGGCGGCGGCCTCCTCGTAGCCGGTGGTGCCGTTGATCTGCCCGGCGAAGAACAACCCGCGGATCGCCCGGGTCTCGAGGGAAGCGTGCAGCCCGCGCGGGTCGAAGTAGTCGTACTCGATCGCATAGCCCGGGCGCAGGATGTGCGCGTTCTCCAGCCCGCGGATGGACCGCACCACCGCCACCTGCACGTCGAAGGGCAGGCTGGTGGAGATGCCGTTCGGGTAGATCTCGTGGGTCTCCAGGCCCTCGGGCTCCAGGAAGACCTGATGGGAGTCCCTGGCGGCGAAGCGCACCACCTTGTCCTCGATGGACGGGCAGTAGCGCGGACCCACGCCCTCGATCACGCCTGCGAACATGGGCGAGCGGTCCAGGGAACCGCGGATCAGCTCGTGGGTGGCGGGATTGGTGTGGGTGATCCAGCAGGGCAGCTGGGCCGGATGCATGCCTGCCGTGCCCATGAAGGAGAACACCGGGACGGGATCGTCGCCGGGCTGCTCCTCCATGACGGAGAAGTCGATGGTCCGTCCGTCCAGCCGCGGGGGGGTGCCGGTCTTGAGCCGTCCCACCGGGAGTTTGAGCTCGCGAAGGCGATGGGCCAGGCCGATGGCGGGGGGATCGCCAGCCCGTCCCGCGGGGTAATTGGACAAACCCACGTGCACCAGCCCGGACAGGAAGGTGCCGGTGGTGAGGACCACCGTGTCGGCCTCGAAGCGGATGCCGAGCTGGGTCACGACCCCGGTGACGCGGTCATCCACCACGGTCAGGTCGTCCACCGCCTGCTGGAACAGGGTCAGGTTGGGCTGGTTCTCCAGCCGGCGGCGAATGGCGCGCCGATACAGCACCCGGTCGGCCTGCGCGCGGGTGGCACGCACGGCGGGACCCTTGCTCGCATTGAGGATGCGGAACTGGATGCCCGCCTCGTCCGTGGCCAGGGCCATGGCCCCCCCCAGGGCATCCACTTCGCGCACCAGATGCCCCTTGCCGATGCCCCCGATGGAGGGATTGCAGGACATCTGCCCGAGCGTCTCGATGTTGTGGGTCAGCAGCAGCGTCCGGCGACCCATGCGCGCCGCGGCGAGGGCAGCCTCGGTCCCGGCGTGACCGCCGCCGACCACGATGACCTCGAAGCGGGTGGAATACAGCATGGGGCAGGGACGGACCGGGGGAGAAAAAAGAGCGCGCGATGATACCCGAATTCCCCTGCCAGCCCACTGCACGGCACTGCCCGCGCCGGGTGTTTCACGTGAAACAAACGGGGTCTGCGGAGCCCCCCGGTCCACCCGACCCGACGATGTTTCACGTGAAACGTCGCCCGGTCCCCGGGGCTCAGGCCAGCAGGTCGAGCATCACCTTGAGCGACAGCGCCAGCACCACCACCACCAGGACGCCCCGCACCAGTCCGGCTCCGAGTCGCGCTGCCATTCCCGCGCCGACCCAACCGCCAACGACGTTGCACACCGCCATGGGGACGGCCGCCTCCCACAGCACCGACCCCGACACGGCGAACAACGCCAGCGCCCCCGCGTTCGTGGCCAGGTTGATGGCCTTCGCCGCCGCACTGGCCGCCACGGGATCCAGGCGGAACCACCGCACCAGGCCCAGCACCAGGAAGCTGCCGGTCCCGGGGCCGAAGAAACCGTCGTAGAGGCCCGTCCCCCCGCCCAGGATCCACTGACCCCGCCGCCCCGCCCCGGCGCCGCTCCCGGCCCGTGGCCGCAGCAACACGCCCGACACCAGCATCCAGGCGAGGACCACGACCACCAGCACCAGCACCACGGGCTTGAGCGTGGCACTGGGCACCAGCATGGCCAGGCCTGCACCGCCCGCCGCCCCCGCGAAGCCGGCTGCCACCGCCACGCGCCAGGCCCGGAGCCGCACCAGGCCCAGCCCGCGGTAACGCCAGAGCGCCACGGACGTGCCGCACACGGAGGAGAGCTTGTTGGCGCCCAGCAGCGCCTGCACGGGCACGCCAGGGCAGCCGGCCAGCAGCGCGGGCACCTGCACCAGCCCCCCGCCGCCCGCGATGGCGTCGATCCAGCCGGCCAGGCCCCCGGCGAGGCCCAGCAACGCCAGCGTCAGCAATGGATCCTGCACATCACTTCCCGATGCAGAACCGGGAGAAGATCTCTCCCAGCAGGCCATCGGCGCTCATGCGCCCGCCCACGGCCCCCAGTGCCTCGTGGGCCAGCCGCAGTTCCTCGGCCACCAGGTCCACGGTCGCCCCCTCGAGCGCGCCCGCGCTGTCCACGTGGCGCGCGGCCGCATCCAGGGCGTCGAGGTGGCGCTGCCGTGCCAGGAAAACCCCCTCCCCCGCCCCTTCGGTCCAGCCGCTCGCAGCGAGGATGGCCGCGCGCAGGGCTTCCATGCCTTCTCCGCCCAGGGCGGAAACGCGCAGCACCCCCGACTCCGGCGGCGGCGCACCGGGCCCGAGCAGGTCGGCCTTGTTCTCCACCCGGATCCGCGGCACACCCTCGGGCAAGCCCTCTGCATCGGGTGCCGGCGCCGGGTCACCCGCCACGGTCATGAGCACGAGCACGTCGGCGGATCGCGCGGCGGCCCGGGTGCGCTCCATGCCGATCCGCTCCACCGGATCGGCGGACTCCCGCAGGCCGGCCGTGTCGGTCACGTGCACGGGCACGCCATCGAGCACCAGCTCGCAGCGCACCGTATCCCGGGTGGTGCCGGGCACGTCGGTCACGATGGCCACGGCCTCCCCGGCCAGGCGATTGAGCAGGCTCGACTTGCCCACGTTGGGCGCGCCCACCAGCACCACCTGGATGCCCTCGCGCAGCACCCGCCCCAGCCGGGCGGACTCGCGCACGGCGGCGATGCGCGCGGCCAGCGCCGCGATGCGTGCCCGCAC
>CAZXJW010000246.1:0-5422 GCA_964641005.1 uncultured Rhodocyclaceae bacterium | reverse complement strand
CCGAAGTCGACGTCGACTTCGCCGATGCGGCCTTCGAAGCCCAGGTTGAAGTCGAGATTGGTCTTCGCGGCGTCAGCGCTGCCTCCAGGTCGGGAGGTGCCCATGGCGGTAGCGGCGGCAGCGGCGGCAGCGGCCAGCGCGCTGCCGGTGCCCACCACGACGGTGGCCGTGCCGTCGTCCTCGACGGGGCGGCCCGCGGCATAGCGCGAGTTCTCGGGGTCGATCTGGAAGCCCAGCCGGACTGCCTTGTTCCAGATCTCGCCCTTTCCTCCGGTGCCGATCTGCAGTTCCTTCGCCACCTGCTCGAAGGCCCCTGCGTCCTTGCGGCCGGCGTAGATCTCGAGCAGTTTGGCGTGCAGCTCGAAGCGCTTCGGGTTGGTGGCGATCGCCTCCTTGAGACGCTCCTCGGCCAGGTTGTCGCGGCCGTAGGTCAGGAAGATCTCGGCTTCGGCGAGGGGGTCGCCCTCCTCCTGGGCCGCGACGTCGAGGGTCGCTCCGGACCCACCGGCCGCTGCCGCGGTTTCCTCAGGAATCAGCTGTGCCGAGGAATTTTTTTTTCCGCCCTTCTTCTTCGCCGGCTTCTCCTCGGCACCGCCGGAAGCACCGCCCTTGCGGCGCTTGTAGGCGAGGAATCCGAGGCCGCCGATGCCCAGCAGGGCGGCGGCGCCGCCGGCCAGGTAGAGCGGGTCCTCGAGCAGCTGGTCCACCAGGCTGGGAGCCGGGGGCGGAGGCGGAGGCGGCGCGATGGGCTTCGGAGGCGGCTTGGGTGTCTCGGCCGCAGGCGCCGGTGCCTCGGGAGCCGGCGCAGTTGCCGCCGCGGTTTCGGGCGCCTTGGGCGTCTCGGTCGCGGCGACCTTCGGCGGCTCGGGCCTCGGAGGTTCCGCCTTGGGGGCTTCCGGCTTGGCCGGTTCGGGCCTGGCGGCCTCGGCGGCCTTCTGGACTTCGGACATGCCCTTGCTCTTCATTTCCATGAGCGTCTGCATGTCCTTGACGGTCTTCTCGAGCGAAGCGATGCGCTGGTTGGCCTCGCCCAGCGCCTTGTTCTTCGCGGCCACCTCCTCCTCGAGGCTGCGGACGCGGTCGGCAGACACCTTGGCATCCGCGCCGGCACCAGCCTTGGTGGCCTCGCCCTTGGAGAGCTTCAGCACTTCCTTGGGCGCTTCTGCCGGCGGCGCCGACTTGTCCTCGGTGACGCTGGTGACCTTGCCGGAGGCGCTCTGCGAGGGTGCCGCCGCGGGAGCGGGAGCCTCTGCCGCCACGGCGGCGAGCTTCTCGCGGTAGGCGTTCCAGTTGGCGGCCTGCACGCGCACTTCCTTGCGCGCGTCGGCCACCGCCACGTCGTCCGCCAGGCTCGCATCGGGGATGCGCAGCACCTTGCCGGTCTTGAGGCGGTTCATGTTGTTGCCGGCGAAGGCGTCGGGGTTCTCCCGGAACATCATCACCAGCATCTGTTCGAGGGAGACGTCGGCAGGCTTGTTGGCCTTGGCGATCTTCGCCAGGTTGTCACCGCTCTTCACCGTGTACTCGCCGGCCGCCGGCGACGACGCACGGGCGGGGGCCTTCATGGTGCCTGCCTGGACGCCGGGCTCCGGGACCTCGATGCCACCGGCGGCGACCGAAGGCTGGGGCTGCGCCTCGGCGGGCATGGGCTCGATGTCGGCGCCCTGCGGCTGAGGGCTCTCGATCATGGCCGTCTGCGGTTCGACCGCGGGCTGCGGCTCGATGGACGCAGGCGGGGCGGGAGGGGGCGCAGGCGTGGCCTCGACGGCCTGGGCCGGCGGCATGGGCTTGGCCTCGGGTGCGGCCGATGGCGCCTCCGCCACGGAAGGCGGATCCACCAGTGCCGTGTAGGCACGCACCAGGCGCCCGGAATTCCAGGACAGCTCGACCAGGAAATCGATGAACGGCTCGTTGAGCGGCTGGAAGGAGGTGACCTTGACGTACTGGTCGCCGCTGGGCCGCTTCTCGATGGAGAGCTTCAGGTTCGAGACGTAGGCCGTATAGGGAAGGTCGGCCTGCTTGAAGGCGTCCGGGGAAGCCATCCGCACGTTCAGGGAGGACTGTTCCTCCTTCTTCACGGAGACGAGGTCGATCTCGCCCCGGAACGGCTGGCCGAGCGAGGAGATGACCGTGAGCTTGCCGAGGCCGGCCGCCGACGCGACGGGGGCGCCGAGCATCAGCACCAGCGCAGCCGCGCATACGGAGAGAAAGGTTTTGCCCACCGAGCCACCCATAGAGTTCGGGACCTAGAACAAAAGTAACATCATGGGGTTAGTGATGCAAGCTAATCTCGCCTCTCACGAAACCCCTGCTTGACGTTGATTCTTTCGGGCGAATTCTGCCGCCCGGCGGCACCAGACCACCCCCAAGCTTCCGGGCAGGGGCGTCGGTCACATGACACGATGTAAACGAAGCAGGATGCGTGCCGCTTGGGTGTGCGGATTTGCACCCACGCACGCGGAGGGGCTTGCCCCGCTGGGCGGGCTGGACGCCCGGGGCACCGGTCGCGCCGGGAGCCCCGGCGCGGACCCTCAGCGATCGATCAGGATGCGCAGCATGCGGCGCAGCGGCTCCGCCGCACCCCACAGGAGCTGGTCGCCCACCGTGAAGGCCGCCAGGTACTCGCCGCCCATGGGGAGCTTGCGAAGCCGGCCGATGGGAACCTCCAGCCGTCCGGACACCGCCGCCGGGGTGAGTTCGCGCAGGCTCTCCTCGCGCCGGTTGGGGACCACCTTCACCCACTGGTGGGCGGAGGCCAGCATGGCTTCGATGTCCGCCAGGGGAACGTCGCGCCGAAGCTTGATGGTCAGGCCCTGGCTGTGGCAGCGCATGGCGCCGATGCGCACGCACACGCCATCCACCGGGATCGCGCCCTCCCCCAGGCCCAGGATCCGGTTGGTCTCGGCCATGCCCTTCCACTCCTCGCGGCTCTGGCCGTTGCCCAGGTCCTTGTCGATCCAGGGCAGCAGGCTGCCGGCGAGCGGGTGGCCGAACTGCTCCACCGGGAAATCATTGCTGTTGAGCGCCTGGGCCACCGCCCGGTCGATGTCCATGATGGTGGCACCGGGGTGGTCGAGCAGGTTGACCGCGGAGGCGTGCGCCGCGCCCATCTGCTGCACGAGCTCGCGCATGTTCTGCGCGCCTGCGCCCGAGGCCGCCTGGTAGGTCATGGAGGTGATCCACTCCACCAGTCCGGCGCGGAACAGGCCCGCGAGCGCCATGAGCATCAGGCTCACGGTGCAGTTGCCGCCGATGAAGTTCTTCACGCCCGAGGCGAGCGCGCGGTCGATCACCTCGCGATTCACCGGGTCGAGCACGATGATGGCATCGTCCTTCATGCGCAGCGTCGAGGCCGCGTCGATCCAGTAGCCGTCCCAGCCCGCCGCGCGCAGCTTCGGGAACACCTCGGAGGTGTAGTCACCGCCCTGGCAGGACACGATCACCGGAAGCGCGGCGAGCGCCTTCAGGTCGGCGGCATCCTGCAGGGGGCCGGTCTCGCGACCGATGGAAGGCCCCTCGCCGCCCCTGTTGGAGGTGCTGAAGAAAACCGGCTCGATGTCGAGGAAGTCGCGCTCCCACACCATGCGCTGCATGAGCACCGACCCCACCATGCCGCGCCAGCCCACGAAACCCACCTGCATCGCCGCCATCGTCCGTCCCTTCGTCGTGTCGCGCGCCGGTCCCGGCGCTCACCGGTGCTGGCGCGCAAGCGCCACCACCACCGCATCCCCCATCTGCACCGTGCCCACCACCGGCTCGCCGGGGCGCGCGATGTCGCCGGTGCGCAGCCCCTGGGCCAGCACCGCCCGCACGGCCGCCTCGATGCGCGCCGCGGAGGCCTCGTCGCCGCCGCTGTGGCGCAGCAGCATGGCCACCGAGAGGATGGTGGCGAGCGGGTTGGCCACACCCTTGCCGGCGATGTCGGGTGCCGAGCCATGGATGGGCTCGTACAGCCCCTTGCCGTGCTCGTCCAGCGACGCCGAGGGCAGCATGCCGATGGAACCGGTGAGCATGGAGGCCTCGTCGGAGAGGATGTCTCCGAACATGTTGCCGGTGACCATCACGTCGAACTGCTTGGGCGCGCGCACCAGCTGCATTGCGGCGTTGTCCACGTACATGTGGCTCAGCGCCACGTCGGGAAACTCCTTCGCCACCTCCTCCATCACCTGGCGCCACAGGATGCTGGTGTCCAGCACGTTGGCCTTGTCCACCGAGCAAAGCTTCTTCGCGCGCTTGCGCGCGATCTCGAAGCCCATCCGGCCGATGCGGCGGATCTCGGACTCGGAGTACTTCATGGTGTCGAAGCCCTCGCGCTGCCCGTCCTCGAGCGTGCGCTGGCCGCGCGGCTGGCCGAAGTAGATGTCGCCGGTGAGCTCGCGCAGGATCATGAGATCGAGGCCCGCCACCAGTTCCGGCTTGAGCGAGGAGGCCTGAGCCAGCTCCGGATACACGATGGCCGGTCGCAGGTTGGAGAACACCCCCAGGGCCTTGCGGATGCGCAGCAGGCCCTGCTCCGGGCGCTTGTCGCGCGGCAGCGTGTCGTACCTGGGGCCGCCCACGGCGCCCAGCAGCACGGCGTCGGCCTCGCGCGCGAGCTTCAGCGTCGCCTCGGGCAGCGGATCCCCGGCCGCATCGAAGCCCGCACCGCCGATGGGCGCGGTCTCCAGTTCGGCCTTCAGGCCGTCACGCTTGAGGACTTCGAGGACCTTGACGGCCTCGGCGACGATCTCGGACCCGATGCCGTCACCGGGCAGGACTGCGATCTTCATGTTCTCGTGACTCCGGTCCGGCCTGGGCCGGTTGTTGTCGTTGTCGTGCTCAGCCGAACAGCCAGGGCTGGGCCGCGCGGTGCCGCGCCTCGAAGGCGCGGATCTCGTCCGCATGGCGCAGGGTGAGGCCGATCTCGTCCAGCCCCTCGAGCAGGCAGTGCCTGCGGAAGGCATCCACCTCGAAGCCGAAGGCCCGGCCGGCGGGGGTCACCACCTGCTGGGCGGCCAGGTCGACCTTGAGGCGGTAGCCCGGCGTGGCGAGCGTCTCGCGGAAAAGCTCGTCCACCACGCCCGCCGGCAGCACCACCGGCAGCAGCCCGTTCTTGTAGCTGTTGTTGTGGAAGATGTCGGCGTAGCTCGGCGCGATGACGGCGCGAAAGCCGAAGTCCATGAGCGCCCAGGGCGCGTGCTCGCGCGAGGAACCGCAGCCGAAGTTCTCGCGCGCCAGCAGCACCTGCGCGCCGCGGTAGCGCGGCTGGTTGAGCACGAAGTCCGGATTGAGCGGACGCTTCGCGTTGTCCATGCCCGGCTCGCCGTGATCGAGGTAGCGCCACTCGTCGAACAGGTTCGGGCCGAAGCCGGTGCGCTTGATGGACTTGAGGAACTGCTTGGGGATGATGGCGTCGGTGTCCACGTTGGGACGGTCCAGGGGC
>CAZXJW010000245.1:0-5447 GCA_964641005.1 uncultured Rhodocyclaceae bacterium | reverse complement strand
CGCTCGGCCATCGCCAGCGCGACCACGCCCCCGTCGGAGTCCGCCAGCAAGCCCCGTTCCGCCACGGGCCGGCCGGCACGCAATGTCGCAACGAGGTCCAGCCCCCCGAGCAGCCGCCCGTCGCTGACGTGCACCGGGACGCGACGCACCGGCACCGCGGGCGGCAGGCAGGCGCGCAGCCATTCCAGCCATCGGTCGCGCACCGGACCGGCGGCCGATCTCACCCGCACCCCGCCGATGCCCGCCGGATCAACGGCGAACAGCGTCGCGGCCAGCAGAGCGTCGGCCCAGGGTCCGGTCGCGACGGCATCGTCCACGCCCGTCATCGGAAGCACGTCAACGGTCACGATCCGAACACCTCGGCCAGCGCGCGCTCCACGCGCGTGGTGGAACCCGTGTCGTCCAGCACGTTGCGGCGCAGGCGGTGACGGAGCGCCGGCGCGGCGATGCGGCGCAGGTGGGCATCGCCCACCGCCTTGTCGCCCTCGAGCGCGGCCAGGGCGCGCGCGGCGCGCATCAGCGTGAGTTCACCCCGCAGGCCGTCGGTCCCGAGCTTCATGCACAGTTCCGCCGAGCGCTCCAGGACTGCATCGGGCACGTCCACCTGGTCGACGTGCCGGCGCGCGGCCACGAGGCGCTTCTGCAGCTTCGCCTCGTCCGGACGGCACTGCGCCACGTAGGCGGCCGGGTCGCGCTCGAAGGCATCGCGCCGCCGCACCACGTCCACCCGCAGCTTCAGGTCGGCTGGCGTGCGCACCTCCACGCACAGGCCGAAGCGGTCGAGCAGTTGCGGGCGCAGTTCGCCCTCCTCGGGATTGCCGCTGCCCACCAGGACGAAGCGGGCGGGATGACGAACCGACAGGCCCTCGCGCTCCACCAGGTTCTCGCCAGAGGCCGCCACATCGATGAGCAGGTCGACGAGGTGGTCCTCCAGCAGGTTCACTTCGTCGATGTACAGGAAGCCACGGTGGGCGCGGGCGAGCAGCCCGGGCTCGAAGGCCTTGACGCCCTGCGCGAGCGCGCGCTCCAGGTCGAGCGAGCCCACCACCCGGTCCTCGGTGGCGCCCAGCGGGAGGTCCACGACCGGCACGGGTGTCATGTGGCCGCGCGGGGCGCGTCCGGCGCCGCGACAGCGCTCGCAGAGCCCGGCGGGGCGCGCCGGATCGCAGTTGTACGCACAGCCATCCACGGTCTTCATGGGTGGAAGCAGTGCCGCCAGTGCGCGCACGGCCGTGGACTTCCCGGTGCCGCGGTCGCCGAGGACGAGCACGCCGCCGATGCTGCCGTCCACTGCGGCCAGCAGCAGCGCCAGTTTCATCTCGTCCTGGCCGACGATGGCCGTGAAGGGAAAGGGAACGGCCATCAGGTGCTCATCCGCGCTGCCGGAATGCCGGGGTTATTCGCGGCCTCCCGCGAGGGCGGCCTCGGGATCGGCCTTGGCCGGCTGGCGCGAGGCCATGCCCCAGTCCCAAAGCCGTTCCACCGGCAGCGGCAGCACCAGGAACCAGTGTTCGAGAAGGCCGAGCACCAGCAGCGTGCCGGCGAAGGTGGCCGCCACCGTGTCGAAGGCGCTCGCACCCGGGTGCAGGGCCGCCGCCCAGGCCAGCACGGCCACCACGGTCCCCACGGTCACCGAAACCGGAAACAGCGCGTTCATGGGGCGGCGCCGGAAGTAGCTCTCCAGGTAGCGCAGACGCTGGGGCAGGAACTGCTCGTAGAGGTTGCGCACGCCGAGGAAGACATTGAGCTTGGCGCTCACGCGCATGCCCCAGAGAATGGCCATCGTCCAGAGCCCGAGCTGATTCGCGCCACCCCATGTGGCGAAGGCCACCAGCGCCAGCCCCACAAGGATCGCGATCTCGTGATGAAGCACCGCCTCGATCGCGTAACGGGTACGAAGCCAGCCGGTGCTTCCGGGGGGACAGGCCTCTCGCCGAGGCCCGGTGAGGAACTGCAGCAGGAAGCTCATTTCCAGCCAGCCCCAGACCATCATCGCGCAGGTGAACGCCACGTAGGCCCCTGCCGGAGTGGCGTCGGTGCTGCTCAGGTGAAGGCCCCACAAGGCTCCCCCGAGCAGCGCCGAGGCCGCCAGCATGCTGCCCTTGTAGGTACGGCGCGGGCGTCCGTCCAGGAACAGGATGATGCCCGTCCCGAACCACCACAGGAACAGTGCGAACAGGATCGGAAGGCCGAAGTTTTGCATCAGGTCGCGCTCACCACGCCGGCGCCATGAGGACTTTCTGCGGCAGTGCGTTCGATTTCACCGGCAGGAGATAGAGCCGCCCGAAGGTGGCCACCCCGGCCACCGTGTAGGCGGCGCGCTGAAGCGCACCCAACAGGCCGCCACGCGCCTTGGCCCGGTTCACCCCAGCCTGGATGCGACACAGGCGATCCAGCCCCGCCTTGAAGCGCGGGTCGTCGATGTCGAGTTCCACTGGAAAGACCTGGCGCGCGATCTCGGAGGTGATGCGGAAGACCTGGAAGTCGTAGGCAGTGGGCTCGAAACCCATCGCCATGTGCAGCTTGGGCCGGGTATGGTCGCGCACGTACATGGTGGCGTACACGGCGAGCAGGAAGAAGCGGATCCAGAGCCTGTTGCCCCCCGAGAGCAGGCCCGGGTTGGCGCGCATGATCAGCGCGAAGGCCTCGCCGTGGCGGAACTCGTCGTTGCACCAGCGCTGGAACCACCGGAAGATAGGGTGGAAACGCAGTTCGGGATGCTTCTCGAGCTGGCGGTAGATGGTGATGTAGCGCGCATAGCCGATCTTCTCGGACAGGTAGGTCGCGTAGAAGATGTACTTGGGCTTGAAGTACGTGTACTTCTTCTCGCGCTTCAGGAATCCCAGATCGACCGCGACGCCGTAGTCCTTCAGCGACTGGTTGATGAAACCGGCATGGCGGGACTCGTCGCGCGCCATGTAGGCCATCAGCTTCTTGACCTCCGGATTGGTGACGTGCTTCTCGATCTCCTTGTACAGGACGCAGCCCGAGAACTCCGAGGTGACCGAGCTGATGAGGAAGTCGAGGAACTCAGAATGCAGCTCCGGCGGCAGTTCACGGATCTGAGATGCGAAGTCTGCCGTGCGCTTGAAGTGGTCCTCGTTGGAATCGGCGTCGAACTCGGCCATGAGGCGGTCCCACTCGGCGCGCACCGGTGCCACGTCGATGCGATCCATGGCATCGAAGTCGGTTGTGTAGAAGCGCGGCGTGAGCATGGTGTCGCGCTTTGCAAGGCTGGTGGCGTCCTGCGAGCTGCTCACGAGCGGGGCGGTGGTTTCCATCGAGGTCTCCTGGTGTAGCCGGATCGATGTGCGGGCGGCTAGGGCCGCTGCACCGGGGTGGAGAGCAGCCGCGCGAAGACCACGGCGTTGTCGGGGCCGAAGGACTCCAGGTCCACGCGACGGCCGGTGGACGGATCCTCGAGCGTGAGGCGGCCGTCGGCGCGGCCGATCAGCCGGAAGGGCGGTTCCGGGCCGATGTCCACGGCCCGGCGCGCCCGGGCGAGGCCTCGCATGGTCCCGCGCAGGAAGTTTTCCTGGCCGGCCCCGATGCTCGCGATGCGCTCGCCGCCGGGCGAGACCAGCACCGAGATGGTCCCGTCCGACTCGTCAACGAATCGCAGGTCGCGCTGGGCGACGGCGGGCGCGTCGGGATAGTGGGCGAAGCCGATGCCCGTCAGACGCACGAAGGCCGCTGCGAGCGTGGTGACCACCACCATGATGGCGGCGGCCACCAGTACACCCCTGGGAATGGGGATGTCGTGGTGGTGGCGATTGGCGATCTGCTGGGACATCGCGACGCTCCGGACGGATCAGGCGTGCAGCGCCCGGTCGGGCACCGAGGGAAAGCGCGCCGGAAGGCCGGTCGCCGGCACCACCCGCGGGACGAGTGCCGCGGCTTCCGCGCCGGAAACGGCGGCGAGCGCGCCGGCCAGGATCGTCGCGACCCCGGCGGCGTCGGGCACGCAGCGCAGCATCGGCTGGGTGGGGTTGTACTTCCACGGTCGAACGTGTGGCCAGAGCGTGAAGTACGCCACCCGCTCGGTGCCGTTCATGGCGATCGAGATGTCGCCCGTGCCATCGGCGAAGGCACGAAGCGATGCTTCGCGCACGTCCCGAAGCGGCACGTTGACCGTGATGGACAGCGCCACGCCGATGCGCATGAGCACCTGCCGGTCGGTGATGGCGTAGGTGGTGGTCACCGCCATCAGCCAGCCGAGCAGCGCGAAAATGCCGAGCCCCGCCAGCGCCAGCGGAAGAAGCAGGGCCGCCGAAGCCATCGCCTGCGCCAGGTCCGCCCCCTGCGACAGCTTCCAGGCGGCGTTCGAGGCGATCATGATGGCGAAGTACACCGCCAGCCCCCGCAGGTGGAACACGCGCTGCGCCAGGGTCCACCACCGCGGCGCCCCCATCCAGAGGATCCTCTCCTCGGGCGGGAGCGGCGCCGGCAGATCCAGCGCGCGCTGGATCTCGAAGGGTGTCATATCAGGGTCTCCGAGCGGGCCGGAGTGGCGTACAGCGTTCCGCCGGCATAGTACCCGGTGATCTTGTCCTCTTCGAGCTTGGTGACCTGATCGGGGTTGCGCAGGCCGGGCACGTCGGCGAACTGCGATGCGAGGATCGACTCTACCTTGACCCAGCTGCGCTGGCCGACGGACTTCACGCGGCACATGGTCATGGGCAGCAGCTTGCGCCCGCCCGAGGCCAGCTCGACCTCGAGATAGCGGATGGTGACCTCGGCCACGTCGATCCAGACGTCGGCGACCTTTCCGGCGACCGCGTGATCTGCCCCATGCACTTCGAGGCCGCGCGGGTCGATGTCCTGTGGCGCAACCGAGAAATCCGGCGCGAGGCGCAGCGGCATGATCACCGGCTTGCCCTCGAAGCCCACGTCCGGCGCATCCTCGCGCTCGGACCACGAAGCAGGTCCGACGCCGTCCTTCATGGGATTGCCGGTGGGCACCTGGGGCGCGCCGGGCCACCCGTCCGCCGGAGCCAGCGCGAGCGGCCGGGACTCGGCCCGACGCGGCACCGTGACGGTCTGCCCGTTCGCGAGCTTGAAGGACTTCGGCGCTGGCACGGGCCAGAGCTCGTTGCGGATGCGATCCGGATTCTCGGTCACGGCCGGATAGCCTTCCCGCATCCCCTCGCGATGCAGGTAGATGATCAGTCCGAAGAAGAAGATCCAGAACGCGTACAGCGTGAGCTGGGCAACGTCCACGTACTGCGTGATGGCACCAAATTCCATGGTGGTACTCCTCGAAAGTGCCTAGCCGGGGAATTCGGCCAGACCGAACCTCGATGTAACGGGCGCGGCCGGTTCCGGTGCTCGACGCACCAGAGGACCGATCGCGACCATCGCCGCGAACAAAAGACCGATTTCCAGGTGATACACCGCCCCGTAGCCAGTGGCGGTCCCCACCAGCGCCTCGCCCAGCACCCCGTACA
>CAZXJW010000244.1:3148-5457 GCA_964641005.1 uncultured Rhodocyclaceae bacterium | reverse complement strand
GCTACGACAAGGTACTGGCCAGCACCGCGGATGCGATTCCCGACACGCGCCAGCGGCTCGCCTACGTGGCCGAGATGACCGAGAAGGCTGCCACCCGCACCCTCGCCGCGACCGAGGCCGCCAAGCCGCTGCAGGAGCGCCTCGGCAGCGACGCCGAGTCGCTGGCCGCCGGCTGGGACCGGGTGTTCTCCAACCAGCTCTCCGTGGACGAGTTCCGCGACCTCGCGCTGCGTACGCGCAGCTTCCTGCGCGAGGTGCCCGCCCACGCCGACGCCACCGGGCAGCACCTGATCGAGATCATGATGGCCCAGGACTTCCAGGACCTCACGGGCCAGGTGATCAAGCGAATGACCGAGATGACCCACACCGTGGAGAAGCAGCTCCTGCAGCTGCTGATCGAGAACGCCCCGCCGGCGCGCCGCGAGCAGATCGCCGCATCGGGCCTGGCGGGCCCCGTCATCGGCGGCGGCAGCGCCGCCGTGGTCACCAGCCAGCAGCAGGTGGACGAGCTGCTCGAAAGCCTCGGCTTCTGAGCCGCGCCAGGGAGGACGCATGAGCGAGTTCACCGGCATGGAGGAGCTGCTTGCCGACTTCCTGACGGAAGCCGGCGAGCTGCTGGGCGACGTGGACAACAAGCTGGTGGAACTCGAACGGCACCCGGACGACAAGGCGCTTCTCAACGACATCTTCCGCGGGTTCCACACCATCAAGGGCGGGGCCGGGTTCCTCAACGTGGAGGAACTGGTGCGGCTGTGCCACCTCACCGAAAACCTGTTCGACCAGCTGCGCAACGGCGCCCTCGCCCTCACGCCGGAGGTGCTCGACGTCATCCTCTCGGCCACCATGGTGGTGCGCGACATGTTCGGCCACCTGGAGCGGCGCGCGCTGCCGCCGGCGGCCGACGCGGCGCTCCTGGCCGCCCTGCAGGATGCCATCGACGGCAGGCTTGCGCCGGCCGCGGTGGAACCCGCGGCGATGCCTGCCCCCGCACCGTCCGTCGCCGGCGAGCCCGACTGGGCCCAGCTCCTCGGGGCGCTGACGGGCGGCGCGCCGGCAGTCGCGCCGGCCGCGGAACAGGTGCCGCCGGCCGCGATACACGATGTCCAGCAGCGCTCCCCCGGGCGGCGCGCGAGCGACCAGCCCGAGGCCGAGGGCGTGCGCGCCGGCCGTCGCGACACCGACAAGGTGGTGGTATCCCAGGAAACCACCATCCGCATCGACACCAACCGCCTCGACCAGGTGCTCAACCTCTCGGGCGAGATCGGACTGGCCAAGAACCGCCTGAACTGCCTGCGGACCGACCTGCTCGGCGGCAAGAGCGGCGGCGACACCCTGCGCGCCCTGGACGAGGCGGTGAGCCATCTCGACCTGCTGGTGAGCGACCTGCAGAACGCGGTGATGAAGACCCGCATGCAGCCCATCGGCCGGCTGTTCCAGAAGTACCCCCGGCTGGCCCGCGACATGGCGCGCCAGCTCGGCAAGAACGTGGAGCTGGTCCTGTCCGGCGAGGACACCGAGCTCGACAAGACCATGATCGAGGAACTCGGCGACCCGCTCATCCACCTGGTGCGCAACGCCGTGGACCACGGCATCGAACTGCCCGAGGAACGCCGCGCCGCCGGCAAGCCGGAGGCCGCCACCGTGCGCCTGGCCGCCCAGCAGCTCGGCGACCACATCCTGATCGAGATCAGCGACGACGGCCGCGGCATGAAGCCCGAGACGCTTCGACGCAAGGCCGTGGAGAAGGGCCTGATCGACGCCGACGCGGCCGCCAACATGGACGACCGGCACGCCCTCCAGCTCATCTTCCTGCCCGGCTTCTCCACCAAGGAGAGGGCCAACAACTTCTCGGGCCGCGGCGTGGGCATGGACGTGGTCAAGACCAACATCACGAAGCTCAATGGCCGCATCGAGATCAAGTCCACGCCCGGCCAGGGCTCCACCATCGTCATCTCGCTGCCACTCACGCTGGCGATCCTGCCGGTGCTGGTGGTGCGGGTCGGCGAGCAGCCCTTCGCCGTGCCGCTGTCGCTGGTGCGCGAGATCGTCAACATCCGCCCCGGCGAGGTCCAGGAGGTGTCGGGCCGGCCGACGCTGAGCGTGCGCGAGGAGGTGCTCCCGATCCGGTCGCTTGCCGCGCTGATCGGATGGCCGCACGGACGGCCGCCGGCCTACGGCGTGCACATGCAGAGCGGCCTGCAGAGCTTCATCCTGGCGGTGGACGGCTTCGTCGGCCGCGACGACGTGGTGATCAAGCCGCTGGACGACGTGAAGCCCCGCGGCATCGCCGGCGCCACCCTGTCGGGAGA
>CAZXJW010000244.1:2363-3138 GCA_964641005.1 uncultured Rhodocyclaceae bacterium | reverse complement strand
CTGGTGCGCAGGCCCCTGCTGCGTCGCGACGGCGCCTTCGCCACCTACGCCTTCGCAACCGCCGGACGGGCCGCCGATGCGCCCTACGAGCGCGTGGCCGATCTGCCGGGGCTGCAGGAACGCCCCCTGTTCGTCGCCGATGCGCCCGGCGGGTGGCCGGCGCGCATGAACGGCGGCGCCGCGCGCACCGTCGTGGCGGTGGGACCCGACGGCATGGCGCGCATCGCACCGCTCAAGGCAATGGGCTTCCAGGTGTCGGTGCGCCTCGCCACCCAGGCGATGCCCGCGGCCGCGGAGCTCGGAGCCGCCGACTACGTGTGGTGGGACACGGGCAACGGCCTGGATGCCATCGCGAAGATCAGCGCGAGGCTGCGCGGCAAGCCCGTGGCCTCGGGCGTGACTTCCCAGGACAGCTTCGAGAAGAGCCGCGAGCTCGGGGCCCAGCTCTTCGAGGGCGAGTGGTATCGGCAGGTGGAATCCACCGCCGGGCGCACCATCAGCCCGGCGCAGTCGACGATCCTCGAGCTGATGAACCAGCTGCAGCGAGAAGCACCGGTGGCACAGATCGAGCTGCTGCTCAAGCGTGACGCCACCCTGTCGTTCCGGCTGCTGCGCTACATCAACTCGGCCGGCTTCGGCCTGTCCTGCGAGATCACCTCGTTCCGCCACGCGGTGACCATCCTGGGCTACCAGAACCTGGCGCGCTGGCTCGCCCTGCTGCTCGCCAC
The DNA here is from genome assembly GCA_964641005.1 of uncultured Rhodocyclaceae bacterium. Lineage (GTDB taxonomy): Bacteria > Pseudomonadota > Gammaproteobacteria > Burkholderiales. The sequence goes on along the minus strand of CAZXJW010000244.1, from coordinate 2,410 downwards.
CGCCGGCAGCAGCCCCACCTCACCGGCGCTGATGCGCGAGGCCGCCG
>CAZXJW010000244.1:0-2353 GCA_964641005.1 uncultured Rhodocyclaceae bacterium | reverse complement strand
TGGGCGCGGACCTGGTACAGGCCTCGGAACGCGACAACCTGTTCATCTGCGGCGTGTTCTCGCTGCTGCCGGCGATCCTGCAGCTGCCCATGGGGCAGCTGCTCGAGCAGCTGAACCTGGCCGAACCGGTCACCGACGCGCTGCTGTACCGCCAGGGGATCTACGGCCCGATCCTTAGGCTCGCGGAGTCCGTGGAAGGCGAGGACGCCGAGCTGCTGCTGCGCCTGTGCAGCGACCTGCAGAGCTCGCCCGAGCAACTCAACGCCCACCACCTCACGGCCATGGGCTGGGCCGCCAGCCTCCAGCTCTAGGCACCGCGCCCCCCGCCGCGCGCGGCCCGTTCACGCGGCCGCGGCAGCCGGTTCCGACTTCTCGAACCGGAACACGCCACCCTGGGCATCCACCCGGATGCGATCCTTCGGCCCGAAGCGGCCCTCCAGGATCTGCTTCGCCAGCGGATTCTCCACGCTCGACTGGATGGCGCGCTTGAGCGGCCTGGCGCCGTAGACCGGATCAAAACCGGCCTGGGCGAGTTCGGCCAGCGCCGCCTCGGTCACCTCCAGGCCCATGTCCATGGCCGCCAGCCGCTTCTCCAGCCCGCCCATCTGGATGCGGGCGATGGAGGCGATCTGTCGCTCGTCCAGCGCGTGGAACACCACCACCTCGTCGATGCGGTTGATGAACTCCGGCCGGAAGTGGGTCTTGACCTCGCCCATGACGGCGAGCTTGACCACCTGGTACTCGCTGTCCTGCATCTGCTGGATCATGTGCGAGCCGAGGTTGGAAGTCATCACCACCACGGTGTTCTTGAAGTCCACCGTGCGGCCCTGGCCGTCGGTGAGCCGGCCGTCGTCGAGCACCTGCAGCAGCACGTTGAACACGTCCGGGTGCGCCTTCTCCACCTCGTCGAGCAGGATCACCGAGTAGGGCTTGCGCCGCACAGCCTCGGTGAGCGTACCGCCCTCCTCGTAGCCCACGTAGCCGGGCGGCGCACCGATCATGCGCGCCACGGAGTGCTTCTCCATGAACTCGCTCATGTCGATGCGGATCAGGTGATCCTGGGAGTCGAACAGGAACTCCGCCAGCGCCTTGCACAGCTCGGTCTTGCCCACGCCCGTGGGACCGAGGAACAGGAAGGAGCCGTAGGGCCGGTTCGGATCGGACAGCCCCGCGCGCGAGCGGCGGATGGCGTCCGACACGAGGCGCACCGCCTCGTCCTGCCCCACCACGCGCCTGTGCAGGCGGTCCTCCATGCGCAGCAGCTTGTCGCGCTCGCCCTGCATGAGCTTGGACACCGGAATGCCCGTGGCGCGCGCCACGACTTCCGCGATCTCCTCCGCGCCCACCTGGGTGCGCAGCAGCCGGCGCACGGGCGCCTCGCCGGACCCGGCGGCGGCGGCCCCGGCGAGCTGGGCCTCGAGCTGGGGCAGCCGGCCGTACTGCAGCTCCGACATCTTCTGCCAGTCGCCCCTGCGGCGCAGCTCCTCCATCTGCAGGCGCACGCGCTCGATCTCCTCCTTGATGTGCTGGGTGCCCTGCACCTGCGCCTTCTCGGCCTTCCAGATCTCCTCGAGGTCGGCGTACTCGCGCTCCAGGCGGCCGATCTCCTCCTCGATGAGGGCGAAGCGCTTGCGCGAGGCCTCGTCGGTCTCCTTCTTCACCGCCTCGCGCTCGATCTTGAGCTGGATCAGGCGGCGGTCGAGCCGGTCCATGGACTCGGGCTTGGAGTCGATCTCCATCTTGATCCGCGCCGCCGCCTCGTCGATGAGGTCGATGGCCTTGTCCGGCAGGAAGCGGTCGGTGATGTAGCGGTGCGAGAGTTCCGCGGCGGCCACGATGGCCGGATCGGTGATGTCCACCCCGTGGTGCACCTCGTACTTCTCCTGCAGGCCGCGCAGGATGGCGATGGTGTCCTCCACGCTCGGCTCGTCCACCAGCACCTTCTGGAAGCGGCGCTCCAGCGCCGCGTCCTTCTCGATGTACTTGCGGTACTCGTCCAGGGTCGTCGCGCCGATGCAGTGAAGCTCGCCGCGGGCCAGCGCAGGCTTGAGCATGTTGCCGGCGTCGATGGCGCCCTCGGCCTTGCCGGCGCCCACCATGGTGTGGATCTCGTCGATGAAGACGATGATGCGGCCTTCGTCCTGGGAGACCTCCTTCAGCACGTTCTTCAGGCGCTCCTCGAACTCGCCACGATACTTCGCGCCCGCCAGCAGCATGGCCATGTCGAGCACCAGCACGCGCTTGTCGCGCAGGCTGTCGGGCACCTCGCCGTTGACGATGCGCTGGGCAAGACCCTCCACGATGGCGGTCTTGCCCACGCCGGGCTCGCCGATCAGCACCGGGTTGTTCTTGG
>CAZXJW010000243.1:0-5464 GCA_964641005.1 uncultured Rhodocyclaceae bacterium | reverse complement strand
GGCACGAACACCGCGCACAGCACGAGCACGATGGCGATGACGGGGCCGGTCACCTCGGTCATGGCCTTGATGGCCGCCTCACGGGCGGAGAGGCGCTCCTCGCGCATGATCCGCTCGACGTTCTCCAGCACGACGATCGCATCGTCCACCACGATGCCGATGGAGAGCACCATGCCGAACAGCGTGAGCGTGTTGATGGAGTAGCCGAGCATGAACAGGCCGGCGAAGGTGCCGATCAGCGAAACGGGCACGGCCGCGAACGGGATCAGCGTGGCGCGCCAGTTCTGCAGGAACAGGAACACCACGAGGAACACGAGCAGCATCGCCTCGCCGAGCGTCTTGACCACCTCGCGGATCGACACCTTCACGAACCGGGTGGTGTCGTAGACGTTGGCGTACTCGAGCCCATCCGGAAACTTCTTCGCGAGGTCGCGCATGACGGTGTTGCACTGGTCCGCCACGTCGAGCGCGTTCGCGCCCGGCTGGAGGAACACGCCGATCAGCGTGGCGGACTTTCCGTTAACGCGGCCGATGAACTCGTAGTTCTTCGAGCCGAGTTCCACCCGGGCCACATCGCGCAGCCGAACCGTACCGGCACCGCCGGCCGACGCCCGCAAGATGATGTTCTCGAACTCGCGCACCTCCGCGAGGCGGCCCTGCGTGGTGATGGTGTAGACCATCTCCTGCGGCCCGCCCGTCGGACTTTGACCGATCTTGCCCGCAGCGAACTGGGCGTTCTGCTCGGTGAGCGCCCGGGCCACGTCGGCCGGAGTCAGCTTGAGCTGCGTCAGGCGATCGGGCCGCAGCCAGACCCGCATCGCGTAGTCCTTTGCACCGAAGATCTGGATGTTGGTGGTGCCGGGTACGCGCTTGAGCGCGTCGAGGATGTTCAGCGTCGCGTAGTTGCTCGTGAACACGTCGTCGTAGCGCCCGTCCGGCGAGTAGAGCCCGTACACGAACAGGAACGACGAGGACCCCTTCTCCACCGTGACACCCTGGCGTCGCACGTCCTCGGGCAGCCGAGCCTCCGCCTGCTTCACGCGGTTGTTCACGTTGAGGGCGGCACGGTCGGCGTCAGCCCCGATGGCGAAGGTCACCTGGATTTCCAGCAGGCCGTTCGACCCCGAGTTCGAGGACATGAAGATCATGTCCTCGACCCCGGTCAGCTGGTTCTCCAGCGGTGCCGCGACGGTCTGCTCGAGGGTCTGTGCCGAGGCGCCCGGGTAGATGGCCCGGACCGTCACCACCGGGGGGGCGATCTCCGGGTACTGGGCGATGGGCAGCGAGCGCATCGCAGCGAGGCCCGCGAGCACGAGAAAAGCCGAGAGCACGACCGCGAAGATGGGGCGGTCGATGAAGAAGCGGGAGAGGTTCATGACACCCTCCCGCTCAGGGCTTCGCGGCGGGAGGCGGTGTGTTCGGCGGCGCCCCGCCTTCCGGCGGGGCCTGGGCGATCTTCACGGGACCGCCGGGACGGACCTTCACGATGCCGTCGACGATCACCTTGTCGCCGGGCTTGAGGCCGCCGGCGATGATCCAGTCGTTCCCCGTCCAGTCACCCACCTGCACCGGGCGCGGCTCGACCAGCCCCTTGTCGTTGACGGTCAGGACGATCTTCGTGCCCGGGCCTTCCAGCACGGCCCGCTGAGGCACCGTCAAGGCTCCCGGGCGCGTCGCGCCCGTCAGCTTCACGCGAGCGAACATGCCGGGCCGCAGCTTGAGATCGGCATTGGGCATGACGGCACGGGCCTCGATGCTGCCGGTGCCGGGGTTGACTCGCACGTTGGTGAAGTCGACCTTGCCCGTCTGGTCGTAGACCTTGCCGTCCGACAGGACGACCCTGGCCTCGAAACGCCCATCTTCCGGCAGGCGCAGGCGCCCTTCGGCCGACTCCCGCTGAAGCTGCATGTGCTCGGCCTCGGGAATGGAGAACAGCACGTGGATCGGCTCGATCTGGGAGATGCTGGTGAGCAGCGTCTGCTGCGCCTCGACGAGGCTGCCTTCGGACCGGGCCGCGAGTCCGGTCACGCCCGAGATAGGCGCCGTCACGTTGGTATAGCTGAGTTGCAGACGCGCCTCGGCCAGCGCGGCGCGTGCGGTCTTCTCGTCGGCGGCAGAGATGGTCTCGGCGGCGACGGCGTCATCGTAGGCCTTGCGGGTGACCATGCCCTCCTTCACCAGCGGTTCGAGCCGGGCTGCCTCCCGGGCCGCCTGGGCGCGGCGGGCGGACGCGCTGGCGAGCGTGGCGTCGAGGCGGTTCACCGCGGCCTGGAACGGGGCCGGGTCGATGGTGAAGAGGCTCTGTCCGGCCTTCACCCGCGCGCCTTCGGTGTAATTCCATTTGAGGAGTATCCCGCCGACGCGAGGCCGGACCTCCACCTCGCGCACACCTGCCGTCTGCCCGACGTACTCGAACTCCACCGGGACGTCCTTCGCGGCAACCGTGACGGCCACGACCTCGGGGGGCGGCGGCGCCGCGCCGCCCGGGCCGGCCGGTCCTCCGGGGGGCGCGGACTTGCCGCAAGCAGCGAGGACAACGACGGAGAGAACGGCGAAAACGGCGGCGGGACGGCGAAGTGCGGCTGCGGGCATGTCCGGTTCCGGAAAGAGCGGCTCGGGCGGCCGCCTGGGTTTCAGGGAGTGAACGCAGTTTACTCCCAGACCCTGCTCCCGGAACAGGCTCTCGGCACACACGCCCCGCCGCCCGGGCTTCAGCCCGGGACGGATGTCCCGCGAAGCCCGTCGGCAAGCATCAGCGCAGAGAAGCGTTGATGCGGACCAGTACGTCGGCGCCGGGGCAGAGATCGCGCTCGCCCAACTGGTTCAGAGGCCGAGCGACCGAACCGATGTGCTCATGGAGGTCCTGCGCGTGGGGATCGGCGTAGAGGAGGCCGGTCACGATCTCGCCCTTGGCCTGATGGCGCTGCACGTAGTTCATGGCGGTGATCTTGTCCGTCGGATCGTGATCGGGGTCGATGCACTTCAGGCGGAGCACGGTGCCGTCGTGCTGGTCGATCTCGATGACTTCGCCCGATGCCGCGTCTCCGGTCACCTCCGGGCGCAGATCGATGAAGTCGATCCGGTTGACCGCGTCGTTGTGCTCGCGCACGTAGTCGTAGCTCTTGGTGCTGCCCGCGTGATTGTTGAACGCGACGCATGGACTGATGACGTCGATGAACGCAGCCCCCGGATGGTGGATCGCGGCCTTGATGAGCGGCACCAGCTGCCGCTTGTCGCCGGAGAACCCGCGCGCGACGAACGTGGCGCCCATGATGAGCGCGAGCGACACGGTGTCGATGGGCGCGTCGGTATTCACGGCGCCGCGCTTGGATCGCGAGCCCTCGTCCGCGGTGGCCGAAAACTGCCCTTTCGTGAGGCCGTACACCCCGTTGTTCTCCAGGATGTACACCATGTTCACGCCGCGCCGCATCACATGGGCAAACTGGCCGAGACCGATGGAGGCCGAATCCCCATCGCCCGAGACCCCAAGATACAGGAGATCGCGGTTGGCGAGATTGGCGCCCGTCAGCACCGAGGGCATGCGCCCGTGCACGGTGTTGAACCCGTGGCTGTTGCCGAGGAAGTAGTCCGGGGTCTTCGACGAACAGCCGATGCCCGAGAGCTTGGCAACACGATGCGGCTCGATGTCCATCTCCCAGCAGGCCTGGATGATGGATGCCGAGATGGAGTCATGGCCGCAGCCCGCGCAGAGCGTGGAGATGCGCCCTTCGTAGTCGCGGCGTGTGTAGCCGACCTTGTTGCGGACCAGCGTCGGGTGATGCAGTCTGGGCTTGGCGATGTAGGTCACGTCAGGCCACCTTGTCCTTGCGCAGCGGTTCGATGTTGAGGGCGCGGATGCGGCCGCCGATCTCCGCGGTGATGAACCGCGCGGTGATCGGCGTACCGTCGTAGTGGAGGATGGCCATGAGCCTCGCCGGATCGATGCCCAGCTCGTTCACCAGCAGGGTGCGCAGCTGGCCGTCGCGGTTCTGCTCCACCACGAACAGCTGGTCGTGGTCCTCAATGAACTGCGTCACGCTGTCCGGGAAGGGAAACGCCCGCACGCGCAGCGTGTCGATGTGCAGCCCGGCGGACTCGAGCTCGGCGACGGCCTCGTCCATGGCCGGCGACGTCGACCCGTAGTACAGGACGCCGATCCTCGTGCGCTGAGCCGCGTGGCGGACAACCGGCTGAGGAACCAGCTGCCTGGCCGTCTCGAGTTTGCGCAACAGACGCTGGACGTTGTAGACGTAGTCCGGCCCGGCCTCGGAATAGGTCGCGTACGCATTCTTCGTGGTGCCGCGGGTGAAATACCCGCCCTTGGTCGGGTGCGTGCCGGGATAGGTGCGATACGGAATGCCATCGCCGTCCACGTCCAGGTAACGCCCGAACTTCGCGCCGGCCTCGAGCATCTCGTGAGTCATCACCTTGCCGCGGTCATACGTGCGGGCATCGTCCCACGCCAGCGGATCGCACAGGCGCTGGTTCATGCCGATGTCCAGGTCCGTGAGGACGAACACGGGCGTCTGCAGCCGGTCCGCGAGGTCGAGCGCGGCGGCCGCATGTTCGAAGCACTCCTTCGGATCCTCGGGAAACAGCAGCACGTGCTTGGTATCGCCGTGCGAGGCATAGGCGCATGCCAGGACGTCCGCCTGCTGCGTGCGCGTGGGCATGCCCGTCGACGGACCGCCCCGCTGCACGTCGATGAGCGTCACCGGGATCTCGGCGAAGTAGGCGAGACCGATGAACTCGGTCATGAGCGAGATGCCCGGTCCCGACGTCGCCGTGAACGACCGCGCGCCGTTCCACCCTGCCCCGACGCACATGCCGATGGACGCGAGCTCGTCCTCGGCCTGCACGATCGCGTAGCGGTTGCCGCCCTCCCCGCCGCGGAACTTGCCGCAATACTTCTCGAACGCCTCCGCCACCGAAGACGACGGCGTGATCGGGTACCACGCGCAGACCGTGGCGCCGCCGTATACGCAGCCCAGCGCCGCGGCGCTGTTGCCGTCGATGAAAATGCGGTCGCCCACATTGTTCGCGCGGCGCACCTTGAGCCCGATGGGATTCAGATAGTCCTTTGCGTAGTCACGCCCGAGCGTCAGCGCGTGCAGGTTGGGCTGGAGCAGCTTCTCCTTGCCCTTGTACTGCTCGCCGATGAGCCGGGAGATGGCATCGGGGTCGATGTCCAGCAGGATCGACAGCGCCCCGAGGTAGATGATGTTCTTGAAGAGCTGGCGCTGGCGCGGATCGGCATAGGTGGCGTTGCACAGCTCGGTGAGGGGCATGCCGACCACCGTGATGTCCTCACGGAATTTCGATGGCGGCAGCGGCTTGGAACTGTCGTAGAACAGATAGCCGCCCGGCTCGATCTCGGCCACGTCGGCGTCCCAGGTCTGCGGGTTCATCGCGACGATCAGGTCCACCCCGCCCCGCCGCCCGAGCCATCCGCGCTCGTTCACGC
>CAZXJW010000242.1:0-5497 GCA_964641005.1 uncultured Rhodocyclaceae bacterium | reverse complement strand
ATGATCACGTCTTCCACCTGGGCAGGGTCGATGCCGGTGCGGTCCACGAGCGCGTCGAGCACGGTTGCGGCGAGTTCGACGGGGTGCCACCCGGACAGGCGGCCGCCGCGGCGGCCTCCGGCGGTGCGGACGGCGTCGACGATGAAGGCTTCTGGCATGGCGGGTCTCTCGATGGTGGGCGCCGGCGGGACTGCCGGCGCTTGGGAAGGAGCGGATTCTAGCCCTTGGGGCGGGGGAGTCCGCGCGGGTGGGCGTTGCGCTCTACAGGTCCCGCGCCACCCGCAGCCCCACGTTGTTGCTCCCCTTCACCGGCTCGATCCCGTAGCGGTACGCGAAGCGCAGCCACTGGGGGAAGATGTTCCAGCTGCCGCCGCGCGCCATGCGCTTGAAGCACGGCCCGGCGGTGTTGGGCGTCCCGTCGGCCGGCACGGCGGCGTAGGAGGGCAGGTAGCAGTCCGCGGTCCACTCGAACACGTTGCCGATCATGTCGTGCAGGCCGAAGGCGTTGGCGGCGTAGGCGCCCACGGGGCCGGTCTCCACCTGCCCGTCGCTGCACGGCAGGGGCTTCCACTGGAACATGTACTTCGCCTCCGAGTCGCGGTCGTAGACGTTGGCGTGGGTGCAGGCCTCGGCGGCACTGCTGCCCCAGGGCGTGGCGGTGATCCTGCCGGCGCGCGCCGCGTACTCCCACTCGGATTCGCTCGGCAGCCGGTAGGGCTTGCCGGTCGTCCTGGCGAGCCACTTCACGTACGCCTCGGCCTGGTGGTGGCTCATGTTGATCGCCGGCCGCCGGCCGCGTCCCCAGCCCTCGTCGGAGGCGTCCTCGCAGCCGCGCTCCTTCACGCACGCCGCCCACTCGTCCCAGGTCACCTCGAAGCGGCCCAGGGCGAAGGCCCTGGCGATGGTCACCGTGTGCACCGGCCCCTCGTCCTCGTCGCGCCCCTTTTCCGCCTCGGGCGAACCCATTGCGAAGCTGCCGGCGGGGATCACCACCATCTCCGGGCAGGTTGGGCAGTCACGGAATGCGCTGCCGGACTCGGCAGCCATGGCGGATACGGATGTGGCGGCGAGGCCGGCCAGCAGGGCTGCGGGGACCAGGCGGCGAAGCGGCATGGGAGTTCCTCGGCGGGATTCTGGTTGGACTTCTCGGGAGCAGGCGCAAAAATGCCCGAAACGGCGATGCCTGTCGCGCTGCACCGCGCCATGGCGAATCGCCCCCCTTCGTGTTGTCCTGCCATGTCGGAGCCCGCGCGTCCCTGAGGACGCAGCCGTTCGCGGTTCAGGGGCGTGGAACCAGTGCTTCCGCCAGGGACCTGCGCAGGCGCCGGCATGCGGTCGTCTCGGTGGCTGCGATGATCGGGATCGGCAGGCCGAACGCGGGGATCACCACGGGTCCGGTGTTTTCCGTTGCGATGTCGCTGTCCTGATGCCCGTTGCCGACCGGTAGCACGGTGACCCGGAAGGAGGTGTTGCGCTCGCCCCAGGCGAAACCGAGGCACCCACCACCGCCGTACCCGGCGCCGCAGAGGATCCCGCCGTGCGACCAGTCGGTATCCGTGGCACCCGAGAAGCGCAGCAGATAGCGGATTCCAAGTGACTGGATGCGCGACCGGACTGCGGGTGACTCGAGCAGTCGGCGCAGTGAGTCGGCTGTCCTCGGGCCTGTCGAGGGCTCGAGCCAGGGGAAGAAGTCGAGCCGCACCGCGGCGACCGGCAGCACTTCCAGGCGCTGCCCAGGCACCTCGATGGCTTTGCCGAGGCAGCTCACCGACCGGCTCGCGTCGGTGTACAGCCAACGCTCGAGGTCAGGAACGATCAGGATGCGGGGAGGGACGCGGGACTCCGCAGTGGTGCCACGCAGTGCCGGTTCGAGAGGGGCGGTCGCGCCCGCGCGGTCGAGCCAGCGGCGCACGGCCGGCCTGCCGTCGAACCTGACCATCATCTCGGCCATCACGTTGCGCATCAGGTAGGCGAACTCGGAAGCCACGGTCTGCATGAGCGACGGGATGCTGGTGTCCGCGGCATCCCAGAGCGGGGTGGCCCTCTGCAGCGACCATTCGTCGAGCGTTTCGCCATCCCCACTCGCGAGCCGCAGCTCGTAGCGAAGGGTCGTGACAGGATCCCCCGCCGGATCGGCGAGGTCGTAACGGACCGCCTCCAGCGCAATCGCACCATCGAGGCCTGGGGGCATGGCTCCAGGACGAGGCGGTCTCTCGAGCGCGACGGTACGGTCGAACATCTGCCCCACGGTCCACTCGAAGTCGCGGGCGATCACGGTCCCGGCTGGCATGCGCCAGGCAGGGCCTGCGGCTTCGAACGTGCGCACCTCCGGTGCCACGTACACTCCCACCGCCAGCGGCCAGGAGGACACCATCGCCGCATCGCGGGAGGAAGCCAGCACGTCGCGGCGGACCTGGTGGGTGAACGAGCAGCCGGACAGCACGAGGGCTGCTGCGGCCAGCCACGCCAGCGGGACGCGAGACCAGCGGCACGCGAGATGGGCGGGTATGCACGAGTCCACGGACAGCAGCGCCAACGGGCCGGGGCGACGGTAATGGGACGGCACGAGCATGCCCTAGAACCTGCAGCCTGTCGTCCTGCGCCGCGCCGTGACGGGCCCTTCGCGTCTACCATAGCCACATCACACTGCCTTTCCTCCGCACTGCCTGTCCCCATGAACCTCCCTTGCCTGCCCTGACGGTGACCCAGGTCCCTGCACCGGATCGCTTCTCGCTGCGCCCGCTGCCGCCCGCCGTCGCCGGCGAGCGCATCGCCTTGAATGGCGCCGCGGGCCCCGTCACGCTCTATGCCGCAGGCCCGTCCCCGGCCGACGCGCCGCCGTTGCTGCTGATCCACAGCGTCAACGCCGCCGCGTCGGCCTACGAGATCCGCCCGGTGTACGAGCACTTCGCCGCGCAGCGCCGCGTGTATGCCCCCGACCTCCCGGGCTTCGGCCTGTCCGACCGCTCCGAGCGCGCCTACACGCCGCGGCTCATGACCGACGCCATCCACGATGCGCTCGCTGCCATCGAGGCGCGCCACGGGCCCGTGCCCGTGGACGTGTTCGGCCTGTCGCTGGGCTGCGAATTCGTGGCGCGGGCGGTGGTGGAGCACCCGGCGCGCTTTCGCAGCGTGGCGCTCGCGTCGCCGACCTCGTTCGGGCGTCGCGCGCCGCGGCGCGGCCCGCCGGGGGCGCACCTGGGGATGCCCTGGCTGCACAAGGTCTTCACCCTGCCGCTGTGGTCCGAGCGGTTCTTCAGTGCGCTCACTCACCCGAAGTCTGTGCGCTTCTTCCTGCGCAAGACCTTCGGCTCGAAGGACATCGACCAGGCGCTGTGGGAGTACGACTGGCTCACCACCCGCCAGCCGGGCGCGCGGCACGCGCCGTTCTACTTCGTGTCGGGTTTCCTGTTCGCGCGCGACGCGAACGTGCTCTACGAGGCCCTCGACAAGCCAGTTTGGATGAGCCACGGCACCGTGGGCGACTTCACCGATTACGCCTGGAAGTCGCACATGGCCGGCCGGTCGAACTGGCGCTTCACCGTGTACGAGGGCTGCGGCGCGCTTCCCTTCTTCCAGCGCCCCGCGCAGTTCATGGCCGACTACGAGGCCTTCCTCGCGTCCCTGCCCTGAGCCGGGCTCAGGCCGCGCGCCGTCCGCGCAGCCACTCCAGCGCCAGCATCAGCCCCGTGGTGAAAACGATCAGCAGCGTGGCCACGGCGGCGATGGCCGGGGTGATGTTCTCGCGGATGCCGGTGAACATCTGGCGCGGCAGCGTCACCTGCGAGGGCCCTGCCAGGAACAGCGTCACCACCACCTCGTCGAAGGACGTGGCGAAGGCGAGCAGGGCGCCGGCCACCACGCCCGGCGCGATCAGCGGCAGGGTGACGCGGAAGAAGGTGGTCAGCGGCGGGGCGCCCAGGCCCAGGCTGGCACGCACCAGGTTGGCGTCGAAGCCCTGCAACGTGGCCGAGACGGTGGTGAGCACGAAGGGCGTGCCCAGGGCCGCGTGCACGACGATGAGCGCCGCATAGCTGTCGGAGAGCCCCAGGCGAGCGAAGAACAGGTAGGTGCCCGTGGCCACCACCACGATGGGCACCACCATGGGCGCGATGAGCAGGCTCATCACCAGCCCCTTGCCCGGAAAGCGCGCCCGCGCCAGGCCCACCGCCGCCAGCGTCCCCAGCACCGTGGCGATGAGGGTGGCGGCCGGGGCCACCACGAAGCTGTTGCGGAACGCCCGCGCCCACTCCGCCGACTCGAACACCTCGCCGTACCACTGCATCGACCAGCCGGGCATGGGATAGGTCAGGAAGCTGCTCGAGGAGAACGACAGCGGCACGATCACTGCCACCGGCGCGAGCAGGAACGCGATCACCGCCACGCACAGCGCCTTCCACGCCAGCAGGCCGGCGCGCTCGACGGGGCCGAGGTGCGAAGGGTTCACAGCGCCAGCTCCGCCCGGGCGAAGCGCCGGTACACGCCGTAGAGCACCAGCGTCACCGCCAGCAGCACCGCGCCCAGCGCGCAGGCCATGCCCCAGTTCAGGTTCACGTTGGCGTACTGCGCCACGCTGTAGCTCAGCATCTGGTCCTCGGGGCCGCCCACAAGCGCCGGCGTGACGTAGTAGCCGATGGCGAGGATGAACACCAGCAGGCAGCCTGCGCCGATGCCCGGGACCGTCTGCGGCACCACCACGCGCCGGAACGCGGCCAGCGGGTGGCTGCCCAGCGAGATCGCGGCGCGCAAGTACTCCGGCGGCACGCCCTTCATCACGCTGTACAGCGGCAGGATCATGAAGGGCAGGAGGATGTGCACCATCGCCACGATCACGCCGGTGCGGTTGAACAGCAGCGCCAGTGGCGCATCCACGAGCCCCGCGGCCATCAGGCCCTGGTTCACCAGTCCGCCGGACTGCAGCAGCACGATCCAGCCCGCCACGCGCACCAGGATGGAGGTCCAGAACGGCACCAGCACCACGATCAGCACGCGGTTGGCCGTGCGCGGCGGCAAGGTGGTGAGCCACCACGCCAGCGGATAGGCGAGCAGCAGGCACAGCAGCGTCACGACGGCGGCGATGCCCAGCGTGCGCCACAGGATGGCGCGGAACACCGTCTGCTCCGGCGGCATGGCGACGAGGGCGCCACCGGCGTCGCGCTTCAGGTCCACGGCGGCCAGCAGGTAGTCGGGGGTCCAGCGCGAGCCGTTCTTCGCGATGGCCTCCCAGAAGCGCGGCTCGTTCCAGCGCTCGTCGATGGCGAGCAGGTCCGCACGGGTCGCCGCGCCGTCGCGCCCTGCCAGGGCCCGCCACGTGGCCATCACCAGCGAACGCGCGCCGGATGCCTCGGTGTTGAGCCGTCGCGCCAGCGCCCCGGCATCGGCCTGTTCGGAGATCGCGGCCAGGTCGGAGGCCAGCGCGGCGAAGGCGGCCTCCGGCGGCGATGCCTCGCCGCGCCAGCCGTGCAGCGCCTCCACGGTGCGCGGCAGGGCGCGAGCC
>CAZXJW010000241.1:0-5547 GCA_964641005.1 uncultured Rhodocyclaceae bacterium | reverse complement strand
TCCACCAGGCGGATGTCGATGCGGCGATCCTGGATGGTGGTGTTCTCGGTGGAGAAGGCATGGCGCACCCCGCGGAAGGCGATCTGCACCGTGGCGCGCACGCGGCCGGGCTCGCGCAGCTGCACCACCGTGCCGCCGCACCAGGGGAGGAAGTCCGGATAGCGCTCCACACCATCCACCAGCGCGTACATCTGGCCGGCGGTGTATTCCACCAGGACAGAGCGCTCGACGATCGCCACGTTGCTCCAGGAAAGGTTTGCACACGCGGACCGGGCCCGGCCGCGCGGCGGGCGCTAGAATAGCCGACTCCCCGCGCCGGTCCAGTCCCTTTCCCAGCCGCCATGTCCATCGCCCAGAACAGGAAGGCGTTCCACGACTATTTCATCGAGGAGCGCTACGAGGCCGGCCTCGCCCTCCAGGGCTGGGAGGTGAAGTCCATCCGCGCGGCCCGCGTGCAGCTCGCCGAGGCCTACGTGGTGCTCAAGGGTGGCGAGGTGTGGCTGATCGGCGCCCACGTGAGCCCGCTGTCCACCGTGTCCACCCACGTGCACGCGGACCCCACCCGCAGCCGCAAGCTGCTGCTGCACGCGGCGGAGATCCAGAAGCTGGTGGGCAAGGTGGAGCGGGCTGGCTACACGCTCGTGCCGCTCGACCTGCACTTCAAGAAGGGCCGCATCAAGCTCGAGATCGGGCTCGCGAAGGGCAAGAAGCAGTACGACAAGCGCGAGACGCTCAAGGAGCGCGACTGGCAGCGCGAGCAGCAGCGGCTGATGAAGCAGCGCCGCTGAGGCGGGGCGGGGCTGCGCCCCGCAGACCGCTAGCCGCGCCGTGCGCCGATGAGGCCTCGCAGCGCCTCGGGCAGGTCGGCGGGCAGGATCACCATCTTGCTGTTGCCGGAGCCCGCGAGCTTCTCCAGGGCGGCGATGTACTTCTCGCCCAGCAGGAACAGCATGGGCGCGTCGCGGTCCTGGACCGCCTGGGTGACCTTCTCGATGGCACTCGCCGCCGAGGCCGCCAGCGTCACCTGGGCCTCGGCGTCGCGCCGGGCGCTCTCCAGCCGGCCCTCGGATTCCAGGATCATGGCGGTCTTCTCGCCCTCGGCACGGGTGACCATCGCCTTGCGCTCGCGCTCGGCGCTGGCCTGCAGCTCCATCGCCCGCACCATGGACTCGGAGGGCTTGATGTCCTGGATCTCCACCGACTTCACCGTCAGGCCCCAGTCGATGGCCTCGTCCGCGATGCTCTCCTTCAGGCGCGCCTTGATCTGGTCGCGCGAGGACAGTGCCGAGTCGAGCTCCATCTCGCCGACGATGGAGCGCAGCGTGGTCTGCACCAGGTTGCGGATCGCCTCGGCGAAGTCGGTGACGCCATAGACGGCCTTCACCGTGTCGGTGACCTTGATGAAGGCGAGCGCGTTGGTGAGGATCACGGCGTTGTCGCGGGTGATCACCTCCTGCTCGGCCACGTCGAGGATGATGTCCTTGGTGACCACCTTGTAGGCCACGCGGTCGATGTAGGGGACGATCACGTGAAGTCCGGGCTGGAGCGTGGCGTTGTACTTGCCCAGCCGCTCCACCACCCATTCCTGGCCCTGCTCCACCACGCGAACGCCCTTGGCGATGGTGATGGCGGCCAGCACGAAGATGGCGACCAGCACGACGGTGATTCCGATGCCCATGGCTCCTCCCGGTTCGGCGCCGCGGCCTCAGGCCCGCGCCACGGTGACGATGTTGCCCTCGACCGCCAGCACCCGTGCGCGGTCCCCCACCTTCAGTTCGTCGTCGGAGCGGCAGGCCCAGGCGTCCGAGCCCAGCACGGGCTTCTGCAGGCGGATCTCGCCGTTCTGGAACGGCCTGACCTCGCGCGTGACCAGGCCCACCTCGCCCACCAGCTGGCCGGTGGACTGGCCCACCCGGGTGCGCACGTCCTCCTTGCGGAACACCTTGAACCAGGCCCACACCATGGCGAGCGAGGCCACGGTCCACACCGCCACCTGGCCGCCCAGCGGCAGCGCCGGGAAGACCAGAAGCACCAGCCCCGTGATGACGGCGCCGAGGCCGAACCACACCACGAAGAAGGCCGGCAGCGCCAGTTCCAGCACCGTCAGGCCGATCCCGAACACCACCCAGTGCCACCAGGCCAGTTCCATCCGCTCCTCCTCGACCGCCCGTACGATACCGCCGGGTCACCGCGAAACGCGCGTGCCAGCCGGCCGGTCCGTCCCGCCTCGATCAGCCGTAGCGAAGGCCCATGGCCTCGCGCACGTCGCGCATGGTCTCGGTGGCGAGCTTGCGGGCGCGCTCGCAGCCGTCGGCGATGATGTTCCGGACCAGCGTGGGATCCTCGAGGTACATGGCGGCCCGCTCGCGCATGGGCTTCTGCTCCTCGAGCACCGCATCGATCACCGGCTGCTTGCACTCCAGGCAGCCGATGCCGGCGCTGCGGCAGCCCTGCTGCACCCAGTCCTGGATGCGCTGGTCGGAATAGACCTGGTGCAGCTGCCACACCGGGCACTTGGCCGGGTCGCCCGGGTCGGTGCGCCGCACGCGCGCGGGGTCGGTGGGCATGGTGCGGATCTTCTTCGTGACGCTGTCCGCGTCCTCGCGCAGCGTGATGGTGTTGTTGTAGGACTTGGACATCTTCTGACCGTCCAGGCCCGGCATGCGCGAGGCCTCGGTGAGCAGCGCCTGGGGCTCGGACAGGATCATCTTGCCACCACCCTCGATGTAGCCGAAGAGCCGCTCCCGGTCGCCCATGGAGAGGTTCTGGGCCTCCTCGATGAGGGCCCGCGCCGCCTGCAGCGCCTCCTCGTCGCCCTGCTCCTGGAACTTCGTTCGCAGCTCCACGTAGAGCTTGCCGCGCTTGCCGCCCAGCTTCTTGATGGCGGCCTCGGCCTTCTCCTCGAAGCCGGGCTCGCGGCCGTAGATGTGGTTGAAGCGCCGGGCGATCTCGCGGGTGAATTCGATGTGCGGCACCTGGTCCTCGCCCACGGGCACGAGGTTGGCGCGGTAGACGAGGATGTCGGCGCTCTGGAGCAGCGGGTAGCCGAGGAAGCCGTAGGTGGAGAGATCCTTGTCGGAGAGCTTCTCCTGCTGGTCCTTGTAGGTGGGCACGCGCTCCAGCCAGCCCAGCGGCGTGATCATGGACAGCAGCAGGTGCAGCTCGGCGTGCTCGGGCAGCTGCGACTGGATGAAGAGGGTGGCCTGGGACGGGTCCACGCCCGCGGCGAGCCAGTCGATCACCATGTCCCAGACATTGGCCTCGATCGCCTCGGGCGAGTCGTAGTGGGTGGTGAGGGCGTGCCAGTCGGCCACGAAGAAATAGCACTCGTACTCGTGCTGCAGCCGGACCCAGTTCTTGAGCACTCCGTGGTAATGGCCGAGGTGGAGGCTTCCGGTGGGTCGCATGCCGGAGAGGACGCGGTCGACGAACATGGGTGTTCCTGTGGACGGGATCAGTGCGGGTCGCTCGAGCGCCGGAGGCGGCGTTGCGCGCCGGCGTAGTGTGGCGGCAAGCGGGTCATGCCGCCAGCCCCAGCCGGGCCGGGTCGCCGCGGCCATGGCGCACCAGTTCCGGTTCCGCCCCGGTGAGGTCCACCACCGTGGTGGGCAGCACGCCGCACGGGCCGGCGTCGATGACCAGGTCCACCTGGCGTTCGAGGCGGGCACGGATGTCGGCGGCATCCACCAGGGGGGCATCGTCGCCGGGAAGCTGCAGCGTGGCCGAGAGCAGCGGCTCGCCGAGCGTGGCCAGCAGCGCCCGGGCCACGGCGTGGTCGGGGATGCGCAGGCCGATGGTGTCGCGCCTGGCCTGCAGCACCCGGCGGGGAACCTCGCGCGTGGCCTGCAGGATGAAGGTGAAGCTGCCCGGGGTGGCGCTCTTGAGCAGGCGGAAGACCCGGTTGTCCACGCGGGCGTACTGCGCGATCTGGCTCAGGTCGGCGCACACCAGGGTCAGGTGATGGCGCTCGTCGAGCGCGCGGATGGTACGGATGCGTTCCACCGCCGCCTTGTCCGAGAGGTGGCAGCCCAGCGCATAGCAGGAATCGGTGGGATAGGCGATGACGGCACCGTCCCGGACCATGCGCACGGCCTGGTCGATGAGGCGCTTCTGGGGATTGTCCGGGTGGACGATGAAGAACTGCGCCATGGCGCTGGTGGTTTCCGGCGTTGCAGCCGGCGCGCGGCCGGGAGACTGGCTCCCTTGCGGGCCGGCGCTGGGACGGCCGCGGATGATAGCAAAGCGAGCCCGTGCCGCGCTCCCGGGCCGCTGGGCCGGTCCCCGGGAGCGGACCGGCGCGTCACTGCGCACGCGCCCGTGACCGCCACCGGCCCGGTGTCGTGCCCGTCCAGCGGCGGAAGGCCCGGGTGAAGGCGCTCGCGTCGGCATAGTCCAGGGTCGCCGCGATCTCCACCAGGTCGATGCTGGTGTTCTCGATGAGCTGCCGGGCGATCTCGAAGCGCACCTCCTCCACCAGGTCGCGAAAGGTGGTGCCGTGCGCCCGCAGGCGGCGGTTGAGCGTCCGCCGGTGCATGTCGAACAGTGCGGAGACCTGCTGCAGCGAGCCCTTGCCGTTCACGAGCATGGTGCGCAGCACCCTGCGCACCCGGGTCGCCACGTCCGCGTCTCCCCGGGCTTCGAGTTCGGCGATTCGCGCCTCGAGCAGCGCCCGCAGCTGCGGGTCCGCGCCCGTGAGAGGATGGGCGAGCCAGCTGGCGGGAAAGGCCAGCGCCGCCTGGTCGCTGTCGAACTGCAGTTCGGCTCCGAAGAAGGCGCGGTAGGGACGCGGGTCGGGCGGCCTCCGGTGCGGCAGGAGCGTGGCGATGGGTTGCCAGCCGGGGCCACACAGGGCCTTCATGAGGTTGAACGCGATGGCCATGGCGCCGTCGTAGATATGGTGCGAACCCGGGGTGGCGGGTGCATAGATCGCGTAGCCGAGCAGGGCGACATCGCGGGTGATGAGCAGGTTCGGGACGGCGCCCCGGTCGTGCAGGTGGAGGTGCAGGATGAGGTTTCGCAGCGCCGTGCCCACGTCCGGCGAATGGCGCGCCAGCAAACCCACGAGCCCGAGCGCCTCGGGTCCCGCGCTCGCCTGGCCGACCAGCAGCCCGAAGTGCTCGCAGCCGGTGCGCTGCGCGCATGCCTCGAGGAGCCGACCCATTGCCGGGAATGCCACCAGTGCATCCGGATCCTCCAGCAGGGAGTGGTCGAGGCCCACCGCCTCCAGCACGGTGAGCGGCTCCACGCCGCTGGCGTGGAGCAGCGCGGGCAGGGCCTGCAGCGGTGCGGCCCTGAGGAAGCCCTCCTCGACCGGCATTCGCCAGCGGCGCGCCAGCTCGGCCGCGGTGGCAGCGGCGACACTCATCCTCGTCTCCTGGACGCTCATGCCAGCCGCGCAGTCTCGGCAGCGTGTCGTGAAGTGTCAAGCGCTTGTTCAGACGGGGGTGGGACAGTTGCGCAAAGGCGACTAACATCCGCGCCCCGCGGTGGCGCATCGCGCCACCCGATCCAACCACCCCAGGGAGACGTTCCATGAAGCCGTTCCGC
>CAZXJW010000240.1:0-5562 GCA_964641005.1 uncultured Rhodocyclaceae bacterium | reverse complement strand
CGCCGTTCTTCAACGGCTACCGTCCGCAGTTCTACTTCCGGACCACGGACGTGACGGGGTCGATCGAGCTGCCTGCGGGCACGGAGATGGTGATGCCTGGTGACAACGTGTCGATCACGGTGCAGCTGATCCAGCCCATCGCGATGGAGGAGGGGCTGCGCTTCGCGATCCGCGAGGGCGGCCGCACCGTGGGCGCCGGCGTCGTCGCCAAGATCATCGAGTAAGCACACATGCAAAGCCAGAAGATCCGCATCCGCCTCAAGGCGTTCGACTACCGGTTGATCGACCAGTCGGCGCTGGAGATCGTCGAGACCGCGAAGCGCACCGGCGCCGTGGTGAAGGGCCCCGTGCCGCTTCCCACGCGCATCGAGCGATTCGACGTGCTGCGTTCGCCGCACGTGAACAAGACCTCCCGCGACCAGTTCGAGATCCGCACGCACCTGCGCCTGATGGACATCATCGACCCCACCGACAAGACGGTGGACGCACTGATGAAGCTGGATCTTCCGGCCGGCGTGGACGTGGAGATCAAACTCTGATGGACCGGGCGGCCTGGCCGCCCCTGTCCTGTTTCATCAACCCCTGCCGGCCAATTGAAGCCGGCCCCCAAAGAGGGAAACAAAAATGAGCCTGGGCCTTCTCGGGCGGAAAGTGGGCATGACCCGCGTGTTCACGGACGACGGAGATTCCGTTCCCGTGACCGTGCTGGACGTGTCCGACAACCGCATCGTCCAGATCAAGACGCCTTCCACCGACGGTTACAGCGCCGTCCAGGTGGCCTACGGCAAGCGGCGCGCCTCGCGCGTCACCAAGGCGGCCGCCGGGCACTTCGCCAAGGCGGGCGTGCAGGCGGGCTCCCGGCTGCGCGAGTTCCGCGTCAGCGAGACCGAGGTCTCCGGCCTCGCCGTGGGCGGCACCATCGGCGTCGACCTGTTCAAGGTCGGCCAGAAGGTGGACGTGCGCGGCACCACCTCCGGGAAGGGTTTCTCCGGGGTGATCAAGCGACACAACTTCTCGTCCAACCGCGCCAGCCACGGCAACTCCCGGTCGCACAACACGCCGGGCTCCATCTCCATGGCCCAGGACCCGGGTCGTGTGTTCCCGGGCAAGCGCATGGCGGGCCACCAGGGCGACGTGCAGCGTGCCGCCCAGAACCTCGAGGTGGTGCGGGTGGATGCAGAGCGCCAGCTGCTGCTGGTGCGCGGTTCCGTGCCCTCCGCCCGTGGCGGCGACGTGGTCGTCCTGCCGGCCGTGAAGGGAGGTGCTTGATGGACATCAAGCTGATCGACGACAAGGGGCAGTCCGCGGGCAGCGTGAGCGCCCCGGACGCCCTGTTCGGCCGCGACTACAACGAGGCCCTGGTTCACCAGGTGGTGACCGGCTTCCTGGCCAACGCCCGCCAGGGCACCCGTGCCCAGAAGGGGCGCGCCGAGATCAACAAGTCCACCCGCAAGCCCTGGAAGCAGAAGGGCACCGGCCGCGCCCGCGCGGGACGCGCCTCCAGCCCGCTGTGGCGCGGCGGCGGCAAGATCTTCCCCAACAGCCCCGACGAGAACTTCGAGCACAAGATCAACCGCAAGATGTACCGCGCGGGCATGTGCTCGATCCTCTCCCAGCTGGCCCGCGAAGGGCGGCTGTCGGTGGTGGACGGCCTCAAGCTCGAGACCCCCAAGACCAAGGTCCTCGCGCAGAAGATCAAGGGCATGGGCTTCGATCGCGTGCTGGTCATCACCGACGAGCTGGACGACAACCTGTACCTGGCTGCCCGCAACTTGGCCAACGTGCTGGTCCTGGAGCCCAAGCATGCGGATCCCGTGACGCTGCTGCGCTTCGACCAGACGCTGATCACCAAGGGCGCCATGGCCAAGTTCGAGGAGATGCTGGGATGACCGCACGATTCGATTCCGAGCGCCTCCTGCAGGTGCTGCTCGCGCCCCAGATCTCCGAGAAGAGCACCATGGTGGGCGAGCGCGACAACCAGGTGGTCTTCAAGGTGATCCGCGACGCCACCAAGCCCGAGATCAAGGCGGCCGTGGAGCTGCTGTTCAAGGTCGAGGTGGAGTCCGTCCAGGTGGCCAACGTGAAGGGCAAGGTCAAGCGCTTCGGGCGCTTCACCGGCCGCCGCGACCACTGGAAGAAGGCCTACGTCTCGCTCAAGGCCGGCCAGGAAATCAACTTCGCCGGCGGGGAGGTCAAGTAAATGGCACTCGTCAAGGTCAAGCCCACGTCGCCGGGACGGCGCTCGCTCGTCAAGGTGGTCCACAAGGACCTCTGGAAGGGCGGCCCGCACCAGGCGCTGGTGGAGAAGCAGAAGAACCACGCCGGCCGCAACGCCAAGGGTCACATCACCACGCGTCACCAGGGTGGCGGCCACAAGCACCACTACCGGATCGTCGATTTCAAGCGCACCAAGGACGGCATCCCGGCGAAGATCGAGCGCATCGAGTACGACCCGAACCGCTCCGCCCACCTCGCGCTGCTGCTCTACGCCGACGGCGAGCGGCGCTACGTGATCGCGCCAAAGGGCGTGCCCGCCGGGACCCAGCTGATGAACGGCCCCGAGGCTCCCATCAAGCCGGGCAACACCCTGCCGATCCGCAACATCCCCGTGGGCACCACCATCCACTGCGTGGAGCTGCTGCCCGGCAAGGGCGCCCAGCTGGCGCGTGCGGCAGGCACCTCGGTGCAGCTGCTCGCCCGTGAGGGCAGCTACGCGCAGCTGCGGCTGCGCTCGGGCGAGATCCGCCGCGTCCACGTGGACTGCCGCGCCACCATCGGCGAGGTGGGCAACGAGGAGAACAACCTGCGTTCCATCGGCAAGGCCGGTGCACAGCGCTGGCGCGGCATCCGTCCGACGGTGCGGGGCGTGGCGATGAACCCCATCGACCACCCGCACGGTGGCGGCGAAGGCAAGACCGCCGCAGGCCGCGATCCCGTCAGCCCGTGGGGCACCCCTACCAAGGGCTACAAGACCCGCCGCAACAAGCGCACCCAGAACATGATCGTGCGCTCGCGGCACAAGCGATAAGGGATAGGCCATGGCTCGTTCCGTCAAGAAAGGCCCCTTCGTGGACATGCACCTCATCGACAAGATCGGTGCTGCCCGCTCGGCCAACGACAAGCGCCCGATCAAGACCTGGTCGCGTCGCTCCACCGTGCTGCCCGACTTCGTCGGCCTCACCATCGCAGTCCACAACGGGCGACAGCACGTGCCCGTGTTCGTGACCGAGAACATGGTGGGTCACAAGCTGGGCGAGTTCGCACCGACCCGCACCTTCAAGGGCCACGCCGCGGACAAGAAAGCCGCGCCGGGCAAGAAGTGAGGAGGCCGACCGCATGAACACCAAAGCAACGCTCAGGGGCGTGCGCCTGTCGGCCCAGAAAGGCCGGCTGGTGGCCGACCAGGTCCGCGGGCTTCCCGTGGACAAGGCGCTCAACGTCCTCGCCTTCAGTCCGAAGAAGGGCGCGGCCATCATCCGCAAGGTGCTGGAGTCCGCCATCGCCAACGCCGAGCACAACGAAGGTGCCGACATCGACGAGCTGCGGGTGACCAGCATCCACGTGGAGCAGGGCGCCACCCTCAAGCGCTTCACGGCACGGGCGAAGGGACGCGGCAACCGCATCTCCAAGCAGACCTGCCACATCTACCTCACCGTGGGCGACGAGCCCAAGCGGGCGAAGGCCTGAGGACCATCATGGGACAGAAGATCCACCCGACCGGCTTCCGCCTCGCGGTCCAGCGCAACTGGACCTCCAAGTGGTACGCCAACAGCAAGAACTTCCCCACCATGCTGAACGAGGACGTCAAGGTCCGTGCGTTCCTGCGCAAGAAGCTCTCGCACGCCGCGGTCAGCCGTGTCGTGATCGAGCGGCCTGCCAAGAACGCCCGCATCACGGTGTTCAGCGCCCGCCCCGGCGTGGTGATCGGCAAGAAGGGGGAGGACATCGAGGCGCTGCGCGGCCAGCTGCAGCGCCTGATGGGCGTGCCCGTGCACGTCAACATCGAGGAAGTCCGCAAGCCCGAGACGGACGCCCAGCTGGTGGCCGATTCCATCGCCTCCCAGCTCGAGAAGCGCATCATGTTCCGCCGTGCGATGAAGCGCGCCATGCAGAACGCCATGCGCCTCGGTGCACAGGGCATCAAGATCATGAGTTCCGGCCGCCTCAACGGGGTCGAGATCTCCCGCACCGAGTGGTATCGCGAAGGTCGCGTGCCGCTCCACACGCTGCGCGCCGACATCGACTACGGCTTCTCCGAGGCCAAGACGACCTACGGCGTGATCGGCATCAAGGTCTGGGTGTTCAAGGGCGAGATCCTGGGGCGCGGCGAACAGCCTGCCACCCCGGCGCCGGCCCCGGAACCCGAGAAGAAACCGCGTCGAGCAGGAGCCAGGAATGCTGCAGCCAGCTAGAACCAAGTACCGCAAGCAGCAGAAGGGTCGCAACACCGGCATCGCGACCCGCGGCAACAAGGTGAGTTTCGGGGAATTCGGCCTCAAGGCCGTGCCCCGCGGCCGCCTGACCGCCAGCCAGATCGCGGCTGCGCGTCGCGCCATGACCCGCCACATCAAGCGGGGCGGGCGCATCTGGATCCGCATCTTCCCGGACAAGCCGATCTCCTCCAAGCCTGCCGAGGTCCGCATGGGCAACGGCAAGGGCAATCCGGAGTTCTGGGTTGCCGAGATCACCCCGGGCAAGGTGCTCTACGAGATGGACGGTGTCGACGAGACGCTGGCCCGCGAGGCCTTCCGCCTCGCCTCGGCCAAGCTGCCCATCGCCACGACGTTCGTGACCCGACAGGTGGGCGCATGAAGGCGGCCGAACTCCGGGCCAAGAGCCCGACGGAACTCAAGACCGAGCTGGATTCCCTGCTCAAGGCGCAGTTCAGCCTGCGCATGCAGAAGGCGACCCAGCAGCTGACCAACAACAGCGAGATCCGCAAGGTGCGCCGCGACATCGCGCGCGTGCGCACCCTGATGGCGGAGAAGGCGAGGCAGGCATGACCGACGCGGCCCAGCAGGAGAGCAACTCCCGCCGGCTTACCGGGCGGGTGGTGAGCGACAAGATGGACAAGACCGTGACCGTGCTGGTGGAGCGCAGGGTCAAGCACCCGCTCTACGGCAAGGTCATGATCCGTTCGCAGAAGTACCACGCGCACGACGAGAAGAACGAGTTCCACCCCGGCGACCTGGTCACCATCGAGGAGACCAGGCCCATCTCCAGGACCAAGGCCTGGAAGGTGGTCGCCCTGGTGGAGAAGTCCAGGGACGTTTCCTGAAGCTTTACGTTGCGGGGCGGCCGCGGAACGGATAGAATCCGCGGCTTCCCTTTTCGGGCCTCATGCTTTTCACGGACCGGCATTCGCCGGATACCGGGGCCAGAGGCCTGCAAAACCCGGACGGGATCCAAGACTGTCCGCCGGCACCGCGGGGCGACCCCGGGGCGAGGGCGGAACAAGTTGGAGCGAGGACAATCATGATTCAGATGCAGTCCATCCTGGATGTGGCGGACAACACCGGCGCGCGCTCGGTGATGTGCATCAAGGTGCTCGGCGGCTCCAAG
>CAZXJW010000239.1:3667-5571 GCA_964641005.1 uncultured Rhodocyclaceae bacterium | reverse complement strand
GCACTCTACTGGTGCTGCCGCATGCTCGATGGCGGCGCAGACCCGCTGTACGTGGGCCGGCGTGTGATCCGCATGGCGGTGGAGGACATCGGCCTGGCCGACCCGCGCGCCCTGCGGATGGCGCTCGACGCCTGCGATACCTACGAGCGTCTGGGCAGCCCGGAGGGCGAGCTCGCCATCGCCTCCACGGTGATCTACCTCGCCTGCGCGCCCAAGAGCAATGCCGCCTACGTTGCCTATAATGCGGCCCGCGAATTCGTCCGCGGTGAAGGTTCCAGGCCGGTGCCGGTGCACCTGCGCAACGCTCCCACGAAGCTCATGAAGGAACTGGGTTTCGGCCGTGCCTACCGCTACGCCCACGACGAGCCCGAGGCCTACGCCGCGGGCGAGCAGTACTTCCCCGACGGTGTCGCGCCGAAGCGCTTCTACCGGCCCGTGCCGCGCGGCCTCGAGTCGAAGATCGCCGAGAAGCTCGCCCACCTGCGCGAGCTGGACCGGGCGTGGCGTCGTGCCCACCCCGGCACGGGCAACGCCCGCGAAGGCGACGCCGAGGACTGAACGTCGCGGCCACCGAACCCGGGGCCACCGAACCCGCTGCCACCGAAACCCGCAACCGAGTCCCCACGATGCTCGACATCAACCTGCTTCGCAATGACATCGACGCCGTCGCCGCCCGCCTGGGCGAGCGCGGCTTCCCGCTCGACACTGCCCGTTTCGCCGAGCTCGAGGCCGAGCGCAAGCGCATCCAGACCCGCACCCAGGAACTGCAGGCCACGCGCAACGCGCTGTCCAAGGGCATCGGCCAGGCCAAGGCGAAGGGCGAGGACGTGGCGCCGCTCATGGCGCAAGTGGCCGGGCTGGGCGAGGAACTCGCGGCCGGCGAGAAGGCACTCGACGGCGTGCAGGCGCGGCTGTCGGAGTTGCTGCTCACGGTGCCCAACGTGCCGCACGCCAGCGTGCCCGCGGGGCGCAGTGCCGACGAGAACCAGGAGGTGCGCCGCGTGGGTACGCCACGACGCTTCGACTTCGCGGTCAAGGACCACGTGGACGTGGGCGAGGGCCTGGGCCTGCTCGATTTCGAGGCGGGTGTGCGCATCGCGGGGGCCCGCTTCACGGTGATGAAGGGCGCCATGGCGCGACTGCACCGCGCAATTGCCCAGTTCATGCTCGACGTGCACACGCAGGAGCACGGCTACACGGAGGTGTATGCGCCCTACATGGTGAACGCCGCCAGCATGCGCGGCACCGGCCAGTTGCCCAAGTTCGAGGAGGACCTGTTCGCGGTGCCGCGCGGGGAGGAGAAGTTCTACCTCATCCCCACGGCCGAGGTGCCGGTCACCAACATCGTGCGCGACCAGATCCTGGAGGCCGAGGCGCTGCCGCTGAAGTTCGCCTGCCACTCGCCCTGCTTCCGCAGCGAGGCCGGATCCTACGGCAAGGACACCCGCGGGATGATCCGCCAGCACCAGTTCGACAAGGTGGAACTGGTGCAGATCGTGAAGCCCGAGCAGTCCTACGAGGCGCTCGAGGCTCTCACGAGCCACGCCGAGGAGATCCTCAAGCGCCTCGACCTGCCCTACCGCACCATGCTGCTGTGCACGGGCGACATGGGATTCTCGAGCGCCAAGACCTACGACCTCGAGGTGTGGCTGCCCGGGCAGGAGGCCTACCGGGAGATATCCTCGTGCTCGAACTTCGAGGCCTTCCAGGCGCGCCGCATGCAGGCACGGGTGCGCGGCGAGAAGGGCAGGCCCGAACTGGTGCACACCCTGAACGGATCCGGGCTGGCCGTGGGCCGCACGCTGGTGGCGATCCTGGAGAACTACCAGCAGGCCGACGGCAGCGTGGTGGTGCCGGTCGCGCTGCGGCCCTACATGGGCGGGATGGAGACCCTGGAGGCGGCG
>CAZXJW010000239.1:0-3657 GCA_964641005.1 uncultured Rhodocyclaceae bacterium | reverse complement strand
ACCCTGCGCAGCGTCGCGCCGATGCCTTCGTCGAAGGTGGTGATCAGGCGGTCGAAACCGGCGGGCTCGCCGCCGGGACGGTGGGGTTCCTCGAAGCGCACGAGGATGTCGTAGAAGTTGCGCACGTTCTCGGTGAGCACCATGGCCTCTCCGCCGCGGGCGAACCCGTAGCGAAGGGTCTCGTAGACGTCGGGGCGCGAGAGCAGCGGCAGCGTCTTCTTGATGTCCACCCACGCGTCGGGGTTCAGGCCCTGGCGCTGGGCGAGCACGCGGGCGTCCTCGAGGTGGCCGAGGCCCTGGTTGTAGGCCGCCAGTGCCATCCAGGTGCGATCAGGCTCGCCGATGCGGGGCGGCAGGGCGTCGCGCAGGTCGCGGAAGTAGCGCGCGCCGGCCAGGATGCTCTCGCGCGGGTCGAGGCGGTCGCGCACCCCGAGCCGGTCGGCCGTGGTGCCCGTGAGCATCATCATGCCGCGCACGCCGGTGGGCGAGGTGGCCAGCGGGTCCCACTTGGATTCCTGGAAGCCCAGCGCGGCCAGCAGGCGCCAGTCGACCCCGGTGAGGTCCTGGGCCTCGCGGAACAGCGCACGGTAGGCGGGCAGCCGGGTGCGCATGGCCTCGAACAGGCCGTCGAGATCCGCGCGATCGAGCCGCTTGACGTGCCCGTAGTAACGGTCCATCAGGCGCTTGAGCGTGCCATCGGCTGTGACGCGCGCGAAGAAGTCGCGCGCCTTGCGCACCAGCTGCGGGTCGCCGTCCACCGGGAAGGCCCAGGCGAGCTGCTCGGTGTCGCCGAAGGCCAGGCCCTTGGTGAGGTTCGGGTGGAAGTTGCGCGCCACGTCCACGATGTGCGAGCCGGCCACGGCGTAGTCGGCGCTGCCCTCGGCCACGCGGATGAGCAGGTCCTCGGGATTGACGGTGCGCACTTCCTCGAACTGCAGGCGCGGCAACCGCTCGGCGAGGCGGTGCAGGGTCTCTGCGCCGCTGGAATCGGCCACCACCTCGATGCGGCGCGATTCCAGGTCGCGCAGGCTGCGGGGGCGCGGCAGGGTGCCGTTGTGGACCAGCACCTGCTGGACTTCCATGTAGGGCGGGCTGAACAGGAAGCGGCGGGTACGCTCGGGCGTGACGCTCAGGCCGGCGGCGGCCAGGTGGGCCTGGCCGCGCTCCAGCCGCGGCAGCACGTCTGCGTAGGAGTCGGCTTCCACGAAGCGCACCGGCACGCCGAGTTCGCGCGCGAACATCTCCACGAGGTCGTGCTCGAGGCCGGCGTGGTTGCCATCGGCGTCCGTGTAGCGGGTGGTGGGACTGTTGCGGGTGATCACCACCAGTTCGGCGGCATCGGCGAAGCGCGGCACCGGCGGTTCGGTGTCCACGCCGCTCAGCGGTTCGGCCGCGGCGATGGTGAGCAGGAGCAGTCCGGCAGCGAGGCGTCGCATGGTCGTGGTCGCTCAGCGTCCCGGGCCGGTGATAGAATCCGCCGCCGTCGGAGAGGTACCGAAGCGGTCATAACGGCGCTGACTCGAAATCAGATGGTCAGGGCGACCTGGCACGTGGGTTCGAATCCCACCCTCTCCGCCAATCCCGGGCATGCCGGAGCCACAGCCGCCGAAAGGCGGCTGTTGCATTTCATGCGCCCGCGAACGCGCCGCCCGGGCGCGCGGCGCCACGGATACGGTGATTCGGTTGCGGAAAGCGCGCAACGGCATGCGGCAGGTACTCCGGTTGTGCGGACGCCGCGGCGCGATGCCGGCGGAGTCCGCGAACGTCTTCCGTTGGCGAGTCGCAACCGGGGCGGTTGCCGCCTCACCGTGACGGGCGCCTTCGGGGGCGCCCTTCGTTCCAGGGCCGGGCTGGCCTGCTCCACTCCCGGGAGCAGTGCCGCCCGTGTTGACTTGCGCGGCTCGGGTTTTTCTCGAGAGAGCCGTCGTGTCGGGCGTGTGGCCGTGATGCAGTCTCGGAATGCGTCACGTCATTGGGGTCGGATTATACCGGCCGCCGCCGATCGGCGACAAAAAAATTCTGTCTGTGTGTCAGGTTTTCGGCACGGGTCATCGTGACAGGAATGCTCTGTTTCCTTGTGCATCAAGCCCTTGTGCCGGGTTCCTTCGGTGATGCCTGCGCACCGGCGGGCGTTCTGCGAAAGCTATAATCGCCGCCGCTTCCCATTCATCGCATCGCTCCCACCACCCGATCCATGCTCGAAGTCTGCGATCTCGCCTGCGTCCGTGGCGGGCGGCGCCTGTTCAGCGGGCTGTCGTTCCAGGTGGAGCCGGGCGAACTGCTCTGGATAGAGGGCCGCAACGGCGCCGGCAAG
The DNA here is from genome assembly GCA_964641005.1 of uncultured Rhodocyclaceae bacterium. Classification (GTDB taxonomy): domain Bacteria; phylum Pseudomonadota; class Gammaproteobacteria; order Burkholderiales. The sequence goes on along the minus strand of CAZXJW010000239.1, from coordinate 1,343 downwards.
ACCAGCCTGCTGCGCATCCTGTGCGGGCTCGGCGAGGCCGAGGCGGGTGCCGTGCTCTGGCGTGGCGCTCCAGTGCGCGGACAGCGTGACGCCTTCCTCGGCGAGATGCTCTACCTCGGACACCTCAACGCGCTCAAGGACGATCTCACGGTCGCCGAGAATCTGCGCCTCGCGGCGCGACTTGCAGGCCTTCCCGCGGAAGCGGCAGCTGCGCGGGCCGCGCTCGACGCGGGCGGGATCGGCGCGCTCGCAGCTCGCCCCGCGCGCACCCTGTCCCAGGGCCAGCGCCGCAGGGCCGCCTTGGCGCGGCTGTGGATGTCGGCGTCGCGTCCCCTGTGGATCCTCGATGAGCCCTTCGCCGCGCTCGACACCGATTCCGTGGCGCGCCTGGCGCAGCACGTGGCCGGGCACGTGGGCGGCGGTGGAATCGCCCTGCTCACCACCCATCAGGAAGTGCCGCTGCCGGGGGCGCGCGTGCGCCGCCTCGCCCTGCACTGACGATGGGTTCGGCCTTCGCCGCGGTATTCGTTCGTGACATCCTCCAGGCCTGGCGGCGGCGCGCGGACTGGCTCAATACGCTGGTGTTCTTCGTGATCGTCACCAGCCTCTTCCCGCTGGGCGTGGGTGCCGATCCGAAGCTGCTCAAGACCATGGCCCCGGGCGTGGTGTGGGTAGCCGCGCTGCTCGCGGCCATGCTGTCGCTGCCGCGGGTGTTCGGCACCGACCATGCCGACGGCACGCTCGAGCAGATGGTGCTCGCACCCCAGCCCCTGGCGCTGCTGGTGCTCGCCAAGGTGGCGGCGCACTGGCTGCTGTCGGGCCTGCCGCTCGCCCTCATGGCGCCGGTGCTGGGTCTCCAGTTCGGACTCGAGGGCGGCACCATCGCGGTGCTGTTCGCGGCGCTGATCCTCGGCACGCCCTGCCTGTCGCTCATCGGGGCGGTTGCCGCCGCGCTGACCCTGGGGGTGCGCGGCGGCGGCGTGCTGGTGGCGCTGCTGGTGCTGCCGCTGTACATACCGGTGCTGATCTTCGGCGCGGGTGCGGTGGAAGCCTTCGAGGCGGGAACCGCTCCGGCGCCCTACCTGTCTCTGCTGGGAGCGGGGCTGCTTCTCGCCCTCGCCCTCACGCCCTGGGCCACCGCCGCCGCGGTCCGCGTGGCGCTCGAGTAGTCCGTGCCTTCCTTCCCGTCCATGCGCATCTTCCAGTTCGCCTCGCCCCAGACCTTCTACCCGCTCGCCGGGCGGCTGATCCCGCTTTTCTGGGTGCTGGCGGCCGTGTTCGGGGCGGCTGGCCTGTACACCGGCTTCTTCGTGGCGCCCACCGACTTCCAGCAGGGCGAGGTG
>CAZXJW010000238.1:0-5609 GCA_964641005.1 uncultured Rhodocyclaceae bacterium | reverse complement strand
GTATGGGCCGGTGCGCACCCTGCCGACGCCGGTCTTCTTCTATGGCATGCAGCCGGGCGACGAGATCTCGGTCGAGATCGACCCCGGCAAGACGCTGGAAATCCGGCTGCAGGCGGTCGGCGAGACGACCGAGGACGGCGAGGTCAAGGTCTTCTTCGAACTGAACGGCCAGCCCCGGGTGATCCGGGTGCCGAACCGCGCGATCAAGGCGAAGACGGCGGCACGGCCCAAGGCGGCGGCCAAGGCACCTGCGAAAGCCAGGAAGAAGTAAGAAGTAAGGGGGTCAGGCCTGCAACATGCAACTTCGCGTGAAGTTGCATGTTGCAGGCCTGACCCCGCCTCAAGCGGCCCGGACCCGTCGCGGGCTGCGCACCGGCGCCTCCATCTCTGCCGCCGCCGTCACGAACCCCGTGAGCATGCGCCGCACGTCGGCGTGCTGGGCGGCCTGCCAGTCGGGTGACTGGAGGTCCGCGCCGAAGATGCGCGACAGCGTGTGCGCGTGGGACTTGCTGTAGTAGGACAGGCTCACCATCGCCACGTACAGGCGCAGCGGGTCCACGTCCTCGCGCAGCGTGCCCTCCGCGCGACCCCGCTCCAGCAGCCGCGCGATCATGGCGATCACGGGCGATGACATGGTGGGAATGCGCGCCGAGCGCTTCAGGTGGCGCGCGCGGTTGAGGTTCTCGAAGGCGAACAGGCTGCGCAGCTCCGGGTGCGCGGCGAAGTGGCCGTCGATGAAGTCGTAGAGCCGCAGCAACCCCTCCAGCGGCGCCAGGTGCTCCACGTCAAGCTGCAGCTCGTCGTGGCGCAACCGCTCATAGGCCTCCTCCAGCACCGCCACGTACAGCGCGTCCTTGCCGCCGTAGTAGTGGTAGAGCATGCGCACGTTCACCCGGGCGCGCTTCGCGATGCGGGCGGTGCGCGCGCCGCTGAAGCCGCGGGTGGCGAACTCGTCCATGGCGGCGCGCAGGATGCGTGCGCGCGCGGCATCCGGGTCGCGGCGGGCAGGGCTGGCAGTGCGGCGGGTCGCCGTCACGCCGCAGCCTGTCCGGCCAGCGCCTCCAGCATGCGCTGCGAGTCGCTCACGAAGCCGAAGCACTTCTTCACGTTCCAGATCGTGGCCTCGGTGCAGAAGGCCGGCGAGGTGGTGGCGCAGCAGTCGGAGAGCAGCACGCAGCCGTAGCCCAGGAAGTTGGCGTCGGTGAGCGAGTGCAGCACGCACTGGTCGGTGTTCACGCCCGCGAACAGCAGACTGCGGATGCCCAGGTTGCGCAGGATGCTGTCCAGGGGCGTGTCCCAGAAGCCGCTGATGCGGTGCTTGTCCACCTCGATGTCGCCGGGCAGGGGCTTCAGTTCATCCACCACCGCGGCGGCCCAGGACCCCTTCTCGAGCACGCGCGCGCCGCTGCCGGGCAGCGGATCGCCCAGGCCCGTGCCATGCCCCTTCGGCTTGTAGAGATGGATCTGGTTGGGCGGCATATTGGCGAGGTCGGGCCGGTTGCCCCAGTTCACCCACACCACCGGCACGCGCGCCTCGCGCAGCTTCGGCAGCAGCGTGCGCAGCGGGCCGATGGGCGCGCGGTCCGGGGTGGGATCGCCGCCGATGTGATCCACCCATCCGCCCTTCGTGCAGAAGTCGTTCTGCATGTCGATCACCACCATGGCGGTGCGCTGCAGGTCGAGCACCACGTGCTGCGGTTCGGCGGCGAGGCGCACGCGGCGCTGCGGCGGCACGGGCGGCGCGAAATCCACGACCTCGGGAGAGGCGAGCCAGCGGGTGTTGGGCGACACGCCGAGCGCGCCGGGAGGATGGGAAGCATCGTTCAAGGCCGGTCTCCGTTCAAGATGCTGCGGGGTTCTGGGTGGTGCTGCGTGATTTTGCCCGTTGCCGGGCGGGATTGCGTGACGCGCCATCGCCTCTCGTCGCGCGGTCGAGCGTCGTGCCCTGCGCTCCGCCATGGTGCGCTCGCGCTCCACTTCGGTGCGCTCCGGCCACGCTCGCGCGGGACGCAGCCACGACCTCCACACTCTGTATCGAGCGCTCCACGCGGGGCGTCAGTCCATTGGCACCGTTATTGCGGAATGCCGCCCGCACCGCGAAGTAAACAGTCGTTTACCTCCTCATCGATAGCGAAAGGAATGCCAATGGCCCACGCACCCGCCCGTCGCCGCCTGCTCCAGATCGCCGTGCTCGCCGCCCTCGGCGGAGCGGGCCTCGCCAACGCCGCCGACCCCTTCGCGGTGGGCGTGCTCATCCCCGGCTCGAAGTCCGACAAGGGCTGGATGGAGTCCGGGTACGACGGCATGGTGGCCGCGCAGAAGGCGCACGGCGACAAGATCAAGGTGCAGATGATCGAGAACATCAACTACGCCGACATGGAACAGGCGCTCACCAACCTCGCCACCAAGAACAGGCTGGTGATCGGCGTGGGCGGCCAGACCCAGGCGGCGGTGATGAAGATCGCCAAGCGCTTCCCCAAGGTGAGCTTCGCGGTGGTGGGCGGCAACAAGACCGACCCCGTGGCCAACGTGGCGCAGTACGACGTCAAGCAGGCCGAGATCGCCTTCGTGGCCGGCGCGGCCGCTGCCATGCTCTCGAAGAACGGCGCGGTGAGCTACGTGGGCGGCATGGAGATCCCCTCCATCGTCAACGCCGGCAAGGAGTTCGGCAACGGCGCGAAGTACATCAACCCGAGCATCAAGTACTTCGAGAACTACACCGGCGACTTCGACAACGTGGCCAAGTCCAAGGAGGCCACGCTGGCCGCCATCGCCCAGGGCGCCGACGTGCACTACCACATCCTCAACCTCGGCCTGCGCGGCATGGAGCAGGCGGCCAAGGAGAAGGGCACGAAGATCATCGGCAGCTACACCGACCGCTGCGGCAGCGACCCGCTCTACAACGCCTACAGCATCACCGGGGTGGGCTTCCAGGTGGAGTACGCCATCAAGGAGTTCGTGGGCGGCACCTGGAAGGCGGGCTACAAGCCCTTCGGCCTGGCCATGGGCCCGCAGTCCTCCGACATGGTGGTGTGCGGCGCCACGCCGCAGATGAAGAGCAAGCTCGAGGAGATCAAGAAGCTCATCCTCGACGGCAAGATCAAGGTGCTGGAAGGCTGACCCGGTAACCGGCGATGCCCGCACCCATGCGCAGCGCGGACACCGGCACCTCCGCCGGCACCGCGGCGGCCGTTGCCGCCGCGTCCGCGCCGCTGCTCGCCATCGAGGGCGTGTCCAAGCGCTTCGGTGCGCTGCAGGCACTCTCGGACGTCTCCCTGTCCATCGCGCCGGGCGAGATCCACTGCCTGCTGGGCGAGAACGGCGCGGGCAAGTCCACGCTGTGCAACGTGGTGTTCGGCATCCACCAGCCGGACACCGGCACGCTGTCCCTGGGCGGCGAGGCCTACCGCCCCGCCGGACCGGCGGACGCGCTGTCGCGCGGCGTGGCCATGGTGCACCAGCACTTCAGCCTGGTGACCGACCTCACGGTGGTGGACAACCTGCTGCTGGGCCAGGCGCGCGGCATTCTCCGGCGCGGCGAGTGTGCCGAGCGCGTGGCGGCGCTGTCGGCGCGCTACGGGCTGTCGCTGGAACCCTTCGCGCGCATCGACGCGCTCTCGGTGGGCGAGCGCCAGCGCGTGGAGATCGTGAAGTGCCTGATGCGCGAGCCGCGCCTGCTGGTGCTCGACGAGCCCACCGCGGTGCTGCTGCCGGCGGAGATCCGTTCGCTCATCGAGGTGTGCCAGCGGGTGGCCGAGGGCGGCTGCGGCGTGGTGCTGGTGACGCACAAGCTCGCCGAGATCCGCGAGGCGGCGGGGCGGGCCACGGTGCTGCGCGGCGGGCGGGTGGTGGCGCGCTCCGAGGACCCCGCCGCCGAGATCGACGCGCTGGTGCAGGCCATGATCGGGCGCGAACTGGACTCGGGCCCTGCAGCCGCGAAGCGCGAACCGCCGTCCCACGTGGAGGGCGTGCGCCGTCCAGAGGCGGCACTGATGGTGGACGGCCTGGTGGTGCGTGACGCCGACGGCGTGGTGCGCGTGGACAACGTCACGCTCACGGTGGAGCCCGGCGAGATCGTGGCGATCGCCGGGGTGGAGGGCAACGGCCAGAGCGAGCTGGGCGCGGTCCTCTCGGGCATGCGCGCGCCCACCGACGGTCGCTTCTTCGTGAACGGCGTGCCTCTGGCCGGCGCCACGCCGAAGCAGCTCAGCGCCGCGGGCATGGGCGTGGTGCCCGAGGACCGCCATGCCGTGGGCTGCGTGCTGCCCATGAGCGTGGCGGAGAACCTGTTCCTCGACCGGCTGGGGCGCTTCCGCCGCCTCGGCCTGCTGGACCGCTCGCGCATGATCGCCGAGGCGAGCGCGCTCATGGCGCGCTTCGACGTGCGCGCCGCCGGCCCCTCGGCGCCCTTCTCCAGCCTGTCGGGCGGCAACCAGCAGAAGACCGTGCTGGCACGCGAGCTCACCCTCGAGCCGCTGCGCTTCCTGCTGGCGGCCCATCCCACCCGCGGCCTGGACGTGGGCGCCGTGGAAGCGGTGTACGGCCACATCCGCGAGGCCTGCGCGCGCGGCGTGGGCGTGCTGCTGATCTCCTCCGAGCTGGACGAGCTGCTGCGCGTTGCCGATCGCGTGGTGGTGATGTACCGCGGCCGCCTCATGGGCAGCTGCAGTGCCGACCCCGCCGAGCGCGAGCGCATCGGCGCGTGGATGGCGGGGCAGCAGGCATGAGCGCCTTCGCACTGCGCCTGCGCCCCTCGCCCGCCGTGTGGGTCTCGCTCGCCGCCGTGGGCAGCGCGCTGCTGGCCGGCGCGGTGCTGGTGGCCCTCATGGGCGTGCCGGTGCGCGAGGCTGCCGAGGCCTTCGCCGAAGGCGCCTGGGGTTCGCCCTACGCCATCGGCGCCTCGGTGAACCGCAGCCTCGCCTTCGCGCTGGTGGGCCTGGGCTTCATCCTCGCCCAGCGCGCCAATCTCACCAACGTGGGCGGCGAGGGCCAGATCGCCGTGGGCGGCATGGTGGCCACGGCGCTGGCGCTGAACGCCACCATCGCCGCGCTGCCGGGCGGGCTCGCCTACGTGCTGCCCGCCCTGGGCGCGATGGTGGCGGGCGCCCTGTGGGGCGCGCTGCCCGGCTTCCTCAAGGCGCGCGCCGGCACCAACGAGGTGATCAGCACGCTGCTGCTGTCCTTCATCGCCGTGTGGATGCTCTACGGCAGCGTGCAGTCCACGGCGCTGCTGCGCCAGCCCATGACCAGCTCGAGCACGCTGCCCGAGTCGCTGCAGATCCCCGACGCCACCCAGCTGCCGCTGCTGGGCGCCGACTCGGGCCTGCCGCTGCACTTCGGTCTTCCCGCGGGCCTGCTGCTCGCGGTGCTCGTGGCGGTGGTGCTCGATCGCAGCATCACGGGCGTGCGGCTGCGCGCCGTGGGACTGAACCCCGAGGCAGCGCGGCGCGCGGGCATCCCCATCGCCGGCGCCATCGTGGGCGTGATGGCGGCCGCGGGCGCGCTCGGCGGCCTGGCCGGCGCCTTCATGCTGCAGGGCGAGCAGTGGGTGCTCAAGGCGGGCTTCTCCTCCGGCTACGGCTTCGACGGCCTGGTGGTGGGCCTGCTCG
>CAZXJW010000237.1:0-5703 GCA_964641005.1 uncultured Rhodocyclaceae bacterium | reverse complement strand
GCGCCCCGCCACGCGGTGAGCAGTTCCGCACCCCGCGTGTGCGGAATTCACACCCAGGCCGGAATGCCCCAGAAAACCCCTTACGAAGGGGTTTATCGCAGGAAACCCCTTGCGAAGGGGTTTTTCCTTCTTCCGGCCTTGCCCGAAAAAACCCTTGCGAAGGGGATTTCGCAGTAAAAACCCCTTCGCAAGGGGTTTTCGACGCATCGCAGCGCCCGCGGCGCCCGCGCCCCTCACCCACACGCGTCCAGCAGTTCCCGTGCGTCCTGCTGATCCACGCTGTCGCGCCCTTCCGTGAAGCGCGCATACAGCGGCTCCACCAGGGCTCGGGCGTCGTCCCGCCGCCCACCGTCCAGCATCAGCCGCCCGTACGTCACCGCCGTTCGCAACTCGAATGTCGGCATCCCGGCGCGACGGGCCTCGGCGAGTGACTCCGCGAACCTCGCGCGGGCGGCGTCCATGTCGCCGGCTTGGGCGTGCAACCACCCGCGCACGCGCAGGATCTCGGGCAGGAACAAGCGCTCCTCCCATCCGGGACGCATGACCTGCGCGAGGCTGGCATCCGCCTCCGCCCAGGCCTCCTGCATGCGCCCGAGCCGCGCCAGAGCCACGGCCACGGGGAGCCGCGTCCACGGCAACGCGAGCTGGCCGCCGTGCGACTGCCAGAAGGCGTTGGTCGCCTGGTAGCGATCGATGACCATTTCGTGGTCCCCTTGCGCCTCGGCGCGGCTGCCGATCACGAACGGGAGATAGAAGCGCTCGAAGAAGCTCGTTCCCGTGGTTGCCACGTGGCGCTCCAGGGCGGGACCCAGTTCGTCACCGGCGCGCCCGTCACGGTGCACGGACGCCAGGAAGCAGCCGAAGGCAATCGTCCAGCCAAGGTCGAAGGGGTGGCCCAGCCGGCGAGCGTTCTCGAGGGCCGTGGCATAGGTCCGCGAAGCCTTGTCGGGGAACCCGCGCAACCACTCGATGTGGCTGCGCGCCACCAGCACGCGCGTGCGCGGATCATGGTTCACCACCCGAGCCATGGCTGCCGCACCGTCCGGATCCGCCAGTTCCAGCGTGCGCGCGATGTGCGCTTCCGCCGCGTCGAGCTGGCCCAGCCAGAAGTTCGACATGGCCGCGAGCAGGTTGGCCAGCAGCTCGAGTTCCCCGGATCCGCGCCCGCCTGCCTCCTCGAAGGCCCGCTCCGACCAGCGCAGGGATTCGCGCACGCGCCCGCGATTCATCACGTGCGTGGCCAGCCCGGCCAGGATCGCCACCAGGTGACGATCCGATCCGGTGGCGTCCGACAGCTCCAGCGCGCGATGGAAGTGCTCGTAAACCGGCTCGGCAGCCCAGCCCTGCCGGGCGAGGCTGGCAATCCCGAGCGCCGTGTGCAGCTCCAGCGCGAGCCTGTCGCGCTCGGTCGGTTCCAACAGCCGCCGCAGCTCGGAGAGCCCCTTTTCCAGGTGTGTGAAGGCATCGGTGAGCGCGAAGCGCGCCGTCGCCAGCCTCCCCGCCGCGAGCCAGTGGCCGATAGCCTCGCCCGGAAGGTCGGCCAGATCGCAGTGCCGCGCCAGGACTTCGGGCTGGCTCACAGCCATCTCCGGTTCGACCTCCGCGATGGCACGGGCGATCTTCAGGTGAAGCTGCTGGCGCCGGCTGTGCAGCAGCGACTCGTATGCCGCTTCCTGCACGAGCGCATGCTTGAACACGTACTCCGCATCCGGCGGAGTGCCGCGTCCGTGCACGAGCCCCGCCGCCAGCAGCTGTTCCAGCGCCTCGCGCAGCGCAGCGTCGGACAGGGGCGACACCGCCGCCAGGAGCCGGTAGCCGAACTCTCGCCCGATGCAGGCGCCGATCTGCGCGGTTTCCTTGACTGGCGACAGCCGATCGAGCCGCGCGATCAGGGAATCGCGAAGCGTGCCCGGGATCGCCACGTCCGGCAGCGCCCCGTCGAGAACGAAACGGCCATCGACCTCTCGCAGAAGCCCGGATTCGATCACCGTGCGGGTGAGCTCTTCCACGAACAGCGGTACACCGTCAGTGCGACCGAGGATGCGCGCCCGCACCGCCTCGGGCAGGGGCCGTCCTCCCGCCGCCTGGTTGATCAGGCGCGAGGCCTCCACGCCACGAAGCCGCGGCAGCGACAGCTGCGTGACGTGCGGGCGCCCGATCCAGCCCGCGGCGGAGTACTCCGGGCGGTGCGTGACCACGAGAAGCAACCGCAGTCCGCTCCTGCGCTCGGCTTCGCGGATCCACAGGTCGAGGAGTTCCTGGGTGGTGGTGTCGATCCAGTGCACGTCCTCCACCATGGCAAGCACGGGCCATCGCATGGCGAGCTGCGCGAGGTACTCCACGAGCACCTCGAGAGTGCGCTCACGCTGGCGGCCTGCGGAAAGACGCAGCGGTGGATAGCGGTCGAGCGGCAGGCCCAGCAGTGCGGCGAGCAGCGCCGCGTCGCTTGCCAGAGAGGGAACGGTGCGGGCGAGCAGTGCGTCGAGCCGGTCGAGCTTGCGAGCCGCATCGTCCTCGCGCGCGAACCCGGCGGCCCGCGTCAGCTGCTCGGCCACCGGGTGAAGCGCTGAGTTGGCATGGAAGGGACTGCACTGGTAGCGCAGCACCAGGCATTCGCCCGACGTGGAAGCCACCTTCTCTCGCAGCACCTGGGCGAGACGGCTCTTGCCGATGCCGGGCTCGCCGGAGATCAGGGCCACCTGCGCCTCGCCATCAAGCGCCAGGTTCCAGCGGCGGAGCATCGCCAGCAGCTCCTCCTCGCGCCCCACGAGAGGGGTCAGCGCTTCGCCGCGGGTAGCCTCGAACCTTGATTCGGTGTCGGCCAGCCCCCTCACCTCCCAGGCCTGCACGGGGTCCACGATGCCCTTGAGGGCATGCCTGCCGAGGTCGCGATACTCGAACCGCGGCCCCGCGAGCTGATGGGTGGCAGGCGCGATCACGATCGTGCCCGGACCCGCGAGCGCCTGGAGGCGTGCGGCAAGGTTGGGCGTCTCGCCCACGGCCAGGCGCAAGGCCCCAGGCTCGGCTCCCCCTGCGTCGCCAACGACGACAGGGCCCGTGGCGACCCCGATCCTGGCGTTCATGCCCTGAAGTTGCGGCGGCACGCCGGCGGGCAGCGCGAGCCCTCGCACGCGGTCCATCAGCTCGAGAGCTGCCCGCAGCGCCCGTTCCGCGTCGTCCTCATGGGCCACGGGCCAGCCAAAGTAGGCCATCACGCCATCGCCCAGGTACTGGGCGACGCTTCCCTCGTAGGACTCGATCACCACCCTGCACGCGGCATGGTAGTCGGCCATCACCTGGCGCAGCACTTCCGCGTCGACGGCGGTACTCAGCGCCGTGGAGCCCACCAGGTCGCAGAACAGCACGGTGAGCTGGCGGCGTTCGGCGGAACCCTGTGCCGGAGCCGGGGATGGGGGAGATGCCAGGACCGTGCTCGCGCCAGCGCCCGGGGCCGCGATGGCCTTGAGGATCTTCTTGCGGTGCCCCAGCGGGATGCCCAGCGAGGCCAGGTCGGCATCGTTCAGGTCGGGCAGTACCTCCTCGTCGATGGCGGCCGCCTCGAAGGCGTCGGCGTACTGGCCGAGCGAGATCGAGACGAGCCACGCGCGGATGCCGGACATGGCGATGGGCTCAGGCGGAACGCAGTTCCGCGAGGAGTTGCCGCGCCTGGACGTGGTCGCGGGTATCGCGACCTTCCGTGAACCAGTCGTACACGGGGGCAAGCAACGCGCGCGCTTCCTGCGTCCTGCCCTGCGACCCCATCAACCGGGCCCGGCTCATGGCCGCGCGAAGCAGCCACGACATGGCGCCCTGGCTCTGCGCGATCTCGGCCGCTCGAACGAAAGCCTTTTCGGCCTGCTCCTCCTGGGGTTCGGGCTGCATGAGGCAGATCTCGCCCATCAGGCGGTAGCCTTCCGCGATGTGCGATCCCGATCCACGACTTTCCGCCTTCTCGATTGCGGCAATCACGCTTGCCAGCGCGTCGGCGGGCTCTCCGACTCTCGCCTGGAGCAAGGCAACGTACGCGGGGAAGAACACGCCCACGAAGGCTCCTGTGCCAACGAATGCCTGGTAGCCCTTGCGCATGAGTCCGACGGCCGCCTCGGTCGGGTGACGCTGCCCCTGGTTCCAGCCCATCCAGAGGTCGGATTGCGTGTCGAACCAGATGAACCCGAACTCGCGAGCGACGGCCTGACCACGACGAACCTGAGCCTCGTGCCGATCCAGGTCACCGACGAAGTCGAACAGGCTCGCACCCCAGGTGTGGGAGAACGCGACCATGAACGGATCTCCCAGCGCCTCCACGTGGCGGTCCATCTCGTTCTTCGCGGCCATGGCCTGTTGGGGATAGCCCAGCATCCACAGGAACTGGCTGGCATAGAGCAGGTTCGCCGTCTTCATGTCGAACGAATAGAGCGCCCGGAAGACGTCGTGATCGCCGTCGCGGCACAACGCCACCGCCTTCTCGAACTCCTGCTTGGCTTCCGGGAACATCCCTCGCCAGAAGTAGGAGTCCATCACGCACGTACGCGCCACCAGTTCCTCGCGGCGCGCTTCACGTCCGGTCGAGACGACCTTCTGCAGAGCGTCGACCGCGACATCGAGGGCCTCGAAACAGCGTCCTCCCAGCTCGAGGGCGATCCATCTCCCCCAGATCGGGGGCATGTAGATGCCGGGGTCATCCTGCGTCGCACACAGTGACATGGCCCTGGCGAAGGCCGCCTCTGCCTCAGGGGAGGCGAGACCACGCGCTTGCAGGAAGACGTTGCCCAGCAGCGTGTGCAGGCGCAGATCGATGAGATTGCGCTCCTGTCCCTCTGGCAACTGATCGAGCAGTTCCGCCCCGGAACGCAGTTCCTCGATCGCCTCCTCCAGTGCACCCCGTCCGAATGCCCGCTGCCCGGCCTGCAGCCAGGCGGGGACCGCTCGATCGGGCATTTGCGCCTGGGTCCAGTGATGGGCCACCACTTCCGGCTGATTGTTCGCGATCTCTGGAAAGTCCCGCTCCAGCACCTCTGCGATCCGGGCATGGATCTGCGCCCGTCGGCTCTTGAGCAGTCCGTCGTACGCCGCGTCCTGGATCAGCGCGTGCTTGAAGGTGTATGTGGCCTCCGGCGGTTCGCCTCGCTGAAACACGAGCTCCGAGTCGGTGAGGCGGCTCAGCGCGTCCTGCAGCTGTGATGACGGCAGGTTGGCTACCTTCTCCAGCAGCGCGTAGCCGAACTCCCTCCCGATGCACGCCCCGATCTGCGCCACCTCCTTCGTCGGCGAGAGCCGGTCCAGCCGCGCCGTCAGGCTGTCCCTGAGCGTCGCCGGGATCGCAATCGGGCTTAGCGGGCCCTTCAGCCGGTAGGCCTGCGTTGCCGGGTCCAGCTCCAGCAGCCCCGCCTCCAGCACCGCCTTCGTCAACTCCTCCACGAACAGCGGGATCCCGTCCGTCTTCGTGGTGATCTGCTCCACGATCTCCTCGGGCAGCGCATGGCCCCCGGCCACGTGCTCCGCCAAGGCCCTCGTCTGCCTCGGGCTCAGCCGGTTCAGGATCACGTGGCTCACGTGGCTCTGTCCCGTCCACTGCGCCTTGAACTCCGGTCGGTACGTGATCAGCACCAGCACCCGCTCGTTACGGATCGCCTCCACCGTCAGCGACAGCGACTCCAGCGTCGAGGGGTCGATCCAGTGCGCGTCCTCCAGCAGCAGCAGCAC
>CAZXJW010000236.1:0-5712 GCA_964641005.1 uncultured Rhodocyclaceae bacterium | reverse complement strand
CGCCTGTGCCGCATCGCCCTCGTCCCCGACCTCGCGGTCGTGGGTTTCACGCTCCGCCAGCCTCACGCCGCCGGCGCATCCGCATCGGCTGCGACGCGGCCCTCGATGCGCGCACGTGCGGCGTCGCGCAGTCGATCGCCCTCGTCCATGAGCTCGCGCAGATCCTCGTCAGTGAGCTCGCGCCCCTCGGCCGCGCGTTCGTTCTGGCGTTCTGCCAGGCGGGCGAGAATGAGCTGCCCCGCGGAGACCAGCTCCAGGCCGATCTGGAGGCCCTGCAGCAGCTTGTCGCCGGTCATTGGGCTCTCCTGGGCAGACGGTCTTCGAGGGCGATGAGCGCGGCACGGGCTGCGCCGATGCAGGCCACCTGGTTGCGCGGCGCGCCCAGGCACTCCACCACCTCGCCGGCGCGCAGCCGCACGGCCATTCGAAGTGCCCCGCGCACCTCGTCCACGCGGCCCAGGAACTCCAGGCCACGCTCAGGTGCGAGCGGACGGCCAGGCTCGCGGCAGGACCGCGTGGGCGCCACCCAGTCCGCACGCGCGCAGGTGAGCGCATCGATGCTGCGGATGGTCTCCTGCGCGGCGATCTCCACCGCCTCGATGGACTCGGCCGCGGAACTCGGGGCGCGCGGCTGGGTGACGCAGGCGCTGACGGCGATGGCCGCTGCGATGAGCAAAGCGCGCATCAAGACTCCTTCCACTTGCGGATCGCGTCCGCCATCGGCGAGGTGGTGGCCGCGCGCAGGATCCAGATCACCGCGCCGTTGAGCGCCAGGGCGGCCGCGATGGCGAGCTCGGCGTTGTTGACCAGCGTGTCGCGGATCTCCTGGGGGACCTCGACGCCCGCAATCGCCAGAAGCGCGACCAGGAGGTTGACGAGGGCATAGAGGACGGTGCGGCTGATCTGCATGGTCAGGGCTCCTGCAGGATGTGTTGGGGCGGCGGGGTCATGGGCTGCGCGTGCGCATCGTTGCCGTGCAGCCACTCGTGAACCGAGAACCCCGGGCAGGTCTTGATCCACTCGGCGGGCTCGATGGTCCCGTCCTTGTCGAGATCGTCGGAGAGGTCGCGGTGCCCGCAGATGCCGCGCTTGAGCGAATGCTCCAGCGGCAGGCGCAGCATCGAGGCGAGCGCGGTGACGTTCGCCGCGAGCATCGTCCACTGGACAGGCGTGTAGGCATCGGTACCCACGAGGCACACGGCGACCGTGTGGGCGTTGTGGCCCCGGACGTGGGCCCCGACCTCGTCGAGGGAACGACCAGTCCAGAGCGCGCCGTTGACGCCGATCAGGAAGTGGTAGCCAAGCGACGCGAGCCCGGGGTTGAACCGGGCTCGAGCAGCTGCTTCACGGCGGAATCCTCGCTGACGGTGCCAGCGGTCGACGTCGACGTCGGTCACCCGCTGCCCGTTGGGCGAGCTGGTGCAGTGGATGACGATGAGGTCGATCGAGCGCGGCATGGAGCCGCACTGTCGGCGCGCGCGCGCACGCGCGGGGGTAAAACTGGGTGACGTTTCGGGGTGGCTGCGCGGGGAGGAAAGCCAGCGGTGTCGCCGGTGGCGGCCGGCAAGGCCGGTCGTTTTCCTTTACGATCCGCCCGCTATCAGGGGAGGCGTTGCAGCATGACGGTGTTCACGATCGGCTACGAGGGAATGGGTCTGGAGGAGTTCCTCGATCTTTTGAGAGAGCACCAGATCACAACGGTTGTCGACGTCCGGGAACTTCCTCTTTCGAGAAAACCGGGGTTCTCGAAGACCACCTTGGCTGAGGCACTTGGCGACGCGAGTATCGGTTACGTGCACATGGCCGATTTGGGATGCCCCAAGGCGGTTCGCATTCAGTACCGGCTGGATGGAGACTGGGCGCAGTACGTGGCGGGGTTCACACGACACCTGGTTGGACAAGATGACGCCCTAGCGGCGCTGGCCGCGCGAGCTAAGGCCTCGAAGTGCGCCCTGTTGTGCTTCGAGGCAGACCCGGGGCAGTGTCATCGCTCTCTGGTGGCAGACGCGGTCAAGAAGAAGTTCAGGGCGACTGTTCGACATCTCACGTCGCAGAGCGCTAGAAGAGGGAGGGCTGCTCCGGGGCGTGGGGCGATCGCTTAGGTGGGTAGATCAGGCTGACAATCAGCCATTGGTCCCGGAAACGATACAGGTTGCCCATGAGGAACATCAGGTCCTTCTCCCTGAACTGTTCCTCTAGCTTCTGCCTGAACGGGGCTTCCCACTCGTCGCCGTAGTCTTTGCGGCAGGTCCAGTACAGTGCGCCAGCCTCCCAGTCGACAATCTTCAGGCGAGCCGTGCTTTCCCCAGCCTCGGAGCGGAACACGCAGCGATAGTGGAAGTCCACAGGTATCTTCCTCAGCTTCCGGACCTCCTTTCTGGCATCTTCCTCTGAGAACAAATCGCCCTGCATCTGGTCTCGCACCAGCTTCTCGCGCTCCTCGTCGGTCCAGTCAGTGTTGCGAGCCTTGCTGATGTCGAGGGAAGTCAGCCTGCAGGGACGCAGGAGAGCCAACGAGGTGCCGTGCCGTTCCTGTGCCGCCTGAAGCGCGGCAAAGTCGTCAAAGGCGGGAATCCGCGCGAGCCACGTCCGGCGCTCCGCCCAGTCGGCTTTCGTGTCGATGACCGAGCCGCAGTTGATCGTGTCGACGAAGATTCGATGACTCTCCGGTCGGTGATCGCGCGCGGCCTTCTCGACGCGCACGTCGATCCACTGCCACTTTTTGAACTGCCGATCCTCTGCGACGTACCTGAAGGGCACAGGAAACAGGCGCCGCATCGCTCCGTGTTCCGTGATACCTGCAACACATGAGGTCTCGATGTACTGCGCGCTTGGCGATGGGTAGGTCTTCGCGAGAATCAAGACGCGCTCCATCGCAGAGTTCACGGTAGGCTCCTGGGACTGTCATATGCCGCGTTCATCTGCTTCCCCGCATCACCGCTCCTCGGCCTGGATCTCACGCTCTATCCTCATCACTCGCCGAAACGTCCAAGGCTCCACCGGCTCCGCCTCACTCCACAGCCCCACGCCCGCGGCCCGCGCCTGGGTCTCCATCACCACCAGGTCATCGAGCTCCGGCCCGGGCGGCACGAACGACCGATACACCCACGCGAGCCCGCGCTCGAGCTGGGTGCGGTTCGCCTCGGTGCCCTCGCAGGTGACGACGCCGATGATCCGCCCGTAGCGGTCCACGTCGCGCACCTCCACGCTCGCCGACTTGCGCATGCACAGCTCACCGAGCGAGATCTGCGAGGCCTTGCCGTAGGGCTGCGCGCGCTCCGGCGCGTCGATACCCCACAGGCGCACCTTGAGCCGGGTGCGGTCGGTCTGCAGGCGTAGCGTGTCGCCATCGGCCACGCTCACCACGACGCCGGCAATGGTCGAGTCCGCGTTGCCGGGCGGCGCGAGCACAAGAAAAAGGCCAGCTCCGAAGCTGGCCACTGCGAGGATGTGCAACCTACGGTGCACCACCGCGCTCACTTCTCCGCGAGATCCGCCGAGATCACCGTGAACGAATCTCCACCTCCAGCCAGCTCGCAACCGTAGACGCTGCGCAGCATTGCTCCGTAGGAGTTCTCGGCGTCCACGTATCCGATCACAGCGTAGGTGCCGCGGTCGTTCCGCCCGGCTTGGGTCATCTCGAACTTGGCTGTGGCTGGCGCCTTCAGGCGATCCTTGATTGCCCGCTCGCACTTCGACCGCGCGATGCCCTGTTCATACGCCTTGTCGAAATCGGCCTGGCGGGCGGGGTCCGAAGGCGTCACAACCATGATCACGATCGGCAGCACCACGAGCGCCGCTAGGGTGATCCGCCACCACGTCCACCGATACGGCGCCTTCGCCCCGCAGTTGGGGCACTTCTTCGCATCTGTCGAGAACTGCTTCCCGCAGTCCTTGCACGTGATCAGAGCCATCGATTCATCCTCCCATCGAGTGGTTCACGGCCACGAAGGCGGCCAGGTTGGTTAAGGC
Source organism: uncultured Rhodocyclaceae bacterium (assembly GCA_964641005.1). Lineage (GTDB taxonomy): Bacteria > Pseudomonadota > Gammaproteobacteria > Burkholderiales. The sequence continues at coordinate 1,740 of CAZXJW010000236.1, read as the reverse complement.
TGCGGCGACCACCGAGACGATCGCGGCAAGCCAGACCGCGGGCGGTTCGTGCGACACCGTCACCTCCGTGTTGACCGCAACCCGACGACTTCGCTTGTGGCGCCTGGTCTCATCGGCGCCCCCGGCGCCGAGCGCTTCACGGAGCGCGGCGCGGATCTCCCGCTCGCTGGCCATCCGGCCCCCGATTCTTTTTCTGCTTGGGGGCACAGCCTACCGAGGCGTGAGTTTTCACGCTACCGCCTATCGGTCAAAGACCACGTCGAGGAAACGGGAAAAGGCAGCCTTGTCGGCCTTGCGACCTGAGAAGTGCTCGTAGAGCAGTGCTGCCACCCGGGCCTCCCTGGCGGGGGAGAGTGTGATGCGCCGGCTGCTGAGTTCGTGGCGCATTGCGGACAGCACCGTTTCCAACAGCTCGACGTCCAGTGGACCCGCCTCCGTCGGATATCCCGATCGGGCGCGCCCCCCCGGCTCCACCGACGCTTCGCCAGCGCGGCCTGTAAGCAGCCAGTCAACACTCACGTTTCGAGAGAGCGCTGCCGCGGCAAGCTTCTCCAGCGGAAGTGTTCCTCGGCGCTTCCGATTGGCGAAGTCGCCTGTGGAAAGCCCGAGTGCACGTGCTACGTCCGCGTCAGATGAAAGGCCCAAGGCGTCGCGGAACCGCCCCACCACATCATCGAAGCGCAGCTTCTGAAACGAGAGTTCTTCGCTTGACACATTAACCATTCGAGGCCAGTATCGCTTCCGTTTCGTTGTTTCCCGCCAACACGAGGAGACGCACCATGCACCCCGCCGACATTCACGCCGCCCTTCTCAAGGCCGGACACACCCAGTCGATGGTGGCCGACCAGCTAGGCGTCTCGCGAGCGCTCATCAGCTCCGTCATCTGGGGCAAGAGCCGCTCCAGTCGGGTCGAGAACCACATCGCGACGCTCCTCAAGAGACCGCTCGCTCAAGTTTTCCCCCACCGGCTGACTCGCCGCCAGCAACTCGTCCAGCAGGCGGCCTAGATGGCCATTCTATCCACTGGATGCCCGTTTCACTGGCTGAACGGTCGGCCCGGGTTTCCGGCAAGTGCCGGAAACACTTCCTCCGCTCGTTTCCGGTAGCCGCCCATGCAGATCGACATCGACTTCGAGGCGGGCCTCACCGAGCGCTACCCCACCCTCCTGGATGCCGTGCGCGCGCAGGTGCGCCTGTCGGGCAAGCCCCTCAAGGCGATCGCCTCCGACCTGGGCATCAGCCAGTCGGATCTCAGCCGCAAGCTGGCCGGCAACCCCGACGACCCGCGCCGCTTCAGCACTGAGGACCTCGAGCGCCTGATGCCGGCCACCGGTGGTGTGCTCGTAATCCATTGGCTGATCGAGCGGTTCCTGGAGACCCCGGACTCCCGACGCGACCGCGCCCTGGCCGAGTTGCGCGATAAGGCTCCCCAGCTAATCGCGTTGCTCCAGGTCGCACTGAAGGACTCGCGATGAGCACCCGAGGCAAGGACTTCCGCTGCGAGCTCGACGAGTCACTCCACGCGAAGCTCAAGACGATGGCGGACTTCCAGGGCGAGGACCTATCTCGCACGGGCGCCCGGCTGCTGGAGAAGGCCATCGCCGGTGAATGGCACTGGTTCGAGAAGCTCGCGTCGCGCCTGGACAAGCAGCGGGGCGGACGCGAATGACCACCGAGATCTCCTGCTCCTCCCAGGAGCGCGGCTACCGCGTGCTCCTGATGCTCGCCGGCCACGAGGTC
>CAZXJW010000235.1:0-5757 GCA_964641005.1 uncultured Rhodocyclaceae bacterium | reverse complement strand
ATCACCGACTACAAGTTCATCGAGTGGTACCGGGAGCACCCGGTCGAAGACGATCTGAAGCTCCTCGCGTGGAGCGATGGTGCGCTGGGCGGCCAGGGCTTCGTCGACTGGTACGCCTTCGACCATCCGCAGCTGGGGCCGGTGGAACTCGGCGGCTGGAATGCGATGTACACGTGGAGCAATCCGCCGCCTTCACTCCTCGAACGGGAGGTGAACCGCTTTCCGGCATGGCTGGTGTGGCTCGCGCTGATCTCGCCGAAGCTCGAACTCTTCACCGCGACCGCCACGGCGCTCGGTGGCGACGCGTACCGAATTCGCCTCGTGGTCCACAACACCGGCTGGCTGCCGACCTACGTCACGAAGATCGCGCAGAAGAACAAGCGAAGCCGCGGCGTGGTGTGCGAGATCGAACTGCCGGACGGCGTGAGCCTCGAGAGCGGGCAGGCGCGCGTGGAGGCCGGCGAACTCGAAGGCCGTGCCTACAAGTCGGCCTCGCCGTCGAGCTGGGGCGGGTGGGGCGGTGACGTCACCGACGATCGGGTCAAGGTGGAGTGGGTGATTCGCGGCGCCCCCGGCGGGCAGGTCACGCTGGTGGCGAGACATGATCGGGCCGGCGTCGTACGCACGACGGTGACGCTGGGCTGACGGGCAGGGGGTCGCTTTCGAGGAGCGATCAGCCCGCGTAGTCAGGACCGATCGAAGTGGTGGGCAGTAGTGGGATCGAACCACTGACCCCTGCCGTGTGAAGGCAGTGCTCTACCGCTGAGCTAACTGCCCACCGAGAAGGACGCGGATTGGACCACAAGGGTCCGGGGCGGGTCAAGCGGGGCGCATGCCGGGGGGATGCTCACGTAGAATCGAGGGCTTTTCCGGCTTCGAGTCCCGCTCATGATCCGCACCCGCTTCGCGCCCAGCCCCACGGGGTATCTCCACATCGGGGGCGCCCGCACGGCCCTGTTCTCCTGGGCGTTCGCCCGCCGGCACGGCGGCACCTTCGTCCTGCGCATCGAGGACACCGACGTCGAGCGCTCCACGGCGGCGTCCACCCAGGCCATCCTCGACGCGATGGACTGGCTGGGCCTGGACTACGACGAGGGCCCGTTCTACCAGATGCAGCGGCTGGACCGGTACCGTGCGGTGGTGGACCAGCTCCTGGCCGAGGGCAAGGCCTACCGGTGCTACGCGTCGAAGGAGGAGCTGGACGCCATGCGCGAGCAGCAGCGCGCCGCGGGGCTCAAGCCCCGGTACGACGGCCGCTGGCGCCCGGAGAACGCCCAGGGCAAGACCCCGCCCGCGGGTGTGGAGCCCGTCATCCGCTTCCGCAACCCCGACGCCGGGGTGGTCACGTGGAATGATCTGGTCAAGGGCGACATCACCTTCGCCAACGAGGAGCTGGACGACCTGGTGATCATGCGGGCGGACGGCGTGCCCACCTACAACTTCGGGGTGGTCATCGACGACTGGGACATGAACATCACCCACGTCATCCGCGGGGACGACCACGTCAACAACACGCCCCGGCAGATCAACATCTACAAGGCCCTCGGTGCCACGGTGCCGCACTTCGGGCACGTGCCCATGATCCTGGGCGAGGACGGCGAGCGCCTGTCCAAGCGCCACGGCGCGGTCAGCGTGATGCAGTACCTGGACGACGGCTACCTGCCCGAGGCGCTCAACAACTTCCTCGCGCGGCTGGGCTGGTCCCACGGCGACGACGAGATGTTCTCGATGGAGCAGTTCGTCGAGTGGTTCGACCTCGGGCACATCAGCCGCAGCCCGGCCAAGTTCAACCCGGAAAAGCTCCTCTGGCTCAGCCAGCAGTACCTCAAGGCGGCGGATGACACGCGGCTCGCGGGGCTGGTGCAGCCGTTCCTCGCGCGGGATGACTGCGACACGTCCCAGGGGCCGGACCTCACGCGGGTGGTCGCGCTGCTCAAGGAGCGCGTGAACACCGTCGAGGAGCTCGCCGACGCCGCCGTGTACTTCTACCGGGCCATCACCCCCACGGACGAACTGCGGGCGCAGCACTACGTGCCGGGCATCGCGCCTGTGGTCGATGCCCTGGTGGCGCGGCTGGGCAGCATCGCGTGGGACAAGCCGGCCATCGCCGAGGCCATCAAGGCCACGGTGACGGAAGCGGGCCTGAAGATGCCCAAGCTCGCCATGCCCCTGCGGGTGATGGTGACGGGCGAGGCGCAGACACCCGCCATCGACGCCGTGCTGGAACTGCTGGGGCGCGACACCGTGCTCGCGCGGATCGCGGCGGAGCGCTCGAAGCTCCCCGTCTGACCCCGAAGTCCCGCCCCTTCACCTGAGGAGGTCGCCTTGAGCGCCCATCTGTTCGACTCCCTGGCCATCGGCCCGGTCACCGTGCCCAACCGCATCGCCGTGGCGCCCATGTGCCAGTACAGCTCCCACGACGGCTGCGCCGACCCCGACTGGCACACCCAGCACCTCATGACCCTCGCCATGAGCGGGGCGGGGCTGGTGATGGTCGAGGCCACCGCCGTCGAGCGCCTGGGGCGCATCAGCCACGGGTGCCTGGGCCTGTGGGACGACGCCACGCAGGCGGCGCTGGCCAGGGTGATGGCGTCCGCGCGGCGCGTGGCGTTGCCGGGCACGAGGTTCGGCATCCAGCTGGGGCACGCCGGGCGCAAGGGTTCGGCGCGGCGCCCCTGGGAGGACGGCCGGCCGCTGTCCGCCGCCGAGGACCCCTGGACCACCGTCTCGGCGTCGGCCGAGCCTTTCGCGGACGGCTGGCACACGCCCGAGGCGCTGGACGACGCCGGGCTGGAGCGCGTGAAGGGCGCCTTCGTGCAGGCGGCGCAGCGGGCGGTGGCGCTGGGCTTCGAGGTGCTGGAACTCCACGCGGCCCACGGCTACCTGCTGCACCAGTTCGCCTCGCCGCTGGCCAACCGGCGCACGGACCGGTACGGCGGCAGCCTGGAGAACCGGCTGCGCTTTCCGCTGGAAGTGGCGCGGGCGGTGAAGGCCGCGGTCCCGGCGCACGTGGCGGTTGGCGCGCGCATCACGGGCTCGGACTGGCACCCGGAGGGCGTGACGGTGGACGAGGCCGTGGTGTTCGCGAGCGCGCTCCGCGAGGCCGGCCTGCACTACGTGTGCGTGACCTCCGGCGGCATCACGCTGGGCATCAGGATTCCGGTGGGGCCTGATTACCAGGTGCCCTTCGCGGAGCAGGTGCGCAAGCGCAGCGGCATCGTCACCCGCGCCGTGGGGCTCATCGTCACGCCGCAGCAGGCCCAGGCCATCGTGGCGGAAGGCCGGGCGGACCAGGTGGCGCTGGCGCGGGCCTTTCTCGACGACCCCCGCTGGGGCTGGCACGCGGCCGAGGCCCTCGGGCGCAAGCCGGTGTTCCCGCCCCAGTACGACAGGCTGTCGGCCGGCGCGTGGCCCGGTGCAGCGCTGGTGCGGCCCAATACTGCGCAAAACGGCTGAAGTTCTCCGGCCTCCGGCCGTAGTAAGGGGCAAGGCGGCCGACGCGGAAGTGCTTGTTTCAATGGGTGTCGTCGTCCGGTGACAGGCTGTTGTCATCGTGGCGCCATCACCTGCGGGCAAGCTCGCGCGTTCCCCCGCCCGGAGCCCGCCCCCGGCTCCCGCCACCCGATTGGAGAACTGCCTTGGCCCTCACCGACCCCCTGCGCGCGCGCCTGCTGGAACTCGCCGACCTGGACCCCGAAGACATCAGCGGCTGGATGCACCTCTACGCGCACGAAGCGCAGCAGATCCTCGAGGTGGAGGAAGACGCCATGGCGCTGGAAGCCATCCGCCAGCTGGTGCTGGAGCACAACCTGTCGGGCGCGGCCCTGCGCGTGCTGCTGGCGAGCCCCACCACCGAAACCCTGCAGGGCATCGTCCGCCGCGAGGTGGATGTCCCGCTCGACGCCTGACGTCTCCCGCCGGGCCGCCCGGGTTCAACCGAGCGTGATCACCCGGCCGTCGTCGAAGGCGGCGTTCTCGAACCGGACGCGATGGCGTTCGGCCTCGGGCACGTTGCGCGTCCACTGCGACGTGCGATAGCCCATCGGGTTCGCGACCACGCGCGTGCCCGCCACCTCGTAGTCGAACCCGTCGTGCGTGTGCCCGTGCGCCCAGAGCGCGGCGCGGCCCATCAGCGGGGTGAGATCCGACACGAAGCCGCCGCTCGCCAGATCCTCCGCCCAGCGCGGATGCACGCTGCCCGGGTGCGGGCCGTGATGCGTCACCACCACGGTGCGGCCGTCGTGGTCCCGGGCGAGTGCGCGCTCCAGCCACGCGTGTGATGCCTCGAAGAGTTCCAGCGACTTCTCCGGCGTGAAGAGCCCGCCCGCGGCCACGCTGATCACCCGGTAGTCCACCATCACACGGCGCGCTGCTTCGATGGATTCCTGGCGCCGCGGCCTGCCGAACAGCTCGAAGTCGGTCCACAACGTCGTGCCGAGAACGCGCACGCCGTCGATCACTGTCTCGTCGTTCTCCAGGAAGCGCACGTTGGGGCTGCGCGCGGCGCGTTCGCGCAGGGCATCGAGGCTGGCTTCGTACACGCTGCCGTAGTGCTCGTGGTTGCCGGCCACGTACACCACCGTCTGGTTCGGGAAAGTGCGTTCCGCCCAGTCGATCGCGCGCGTGCCGGTGTGAATGTCCCCGGCCAGCACGACCACGTCGGCCTCCGTGCGCGGCGGGGCCCAAGGCGGGTGCCGGTCGGAGAACTCCAGGTGGAGGTCGGAGAGAACGTGCAGCTTCATTCGGATCAGCGCCGCGGGTCGGCGTCCAGGCGGGCGACCCAACCCTCCAGTCCGGCGGCGGAGGCGGGGTAGCGACTCAGCACCAATGGGTCGTGGCCGGGGATGATGTGGTCCGGCGACGTCGCGAGCTTGCGCAGCCTGCCGAAGCCTTCGAGCATCAGCTCCACGTTGTGCACGATGGGGAAGGCGCGGCCGGTTTCCATGTGGGCGTAGAAGTGGCTCGTGTCCGAGGCCAGCACCACCCAGCCGCGGCGGGTGCGCACGCGCACGCACTGGATGCCCCTGGTGTGGCCGCCGATGTGGTGCACCTCGATCCCGGGGGCGATTTCCTCGGCCCCGTCGTGGAAGCACACGTGGCCGTCGTACACCCGCCGTACCAGCGTCGTCACGTGGCCCACGTCGTACGGGTGGCGCATCAGGTCGTGGCACATGCAGCGGCCGGTGACGTACTGCACCTCGGTGTCCTGGATGTGCAGGCGCGCCGTGGGGAAGAGGTCCAGGTTGCCTGCGTGGTCGTAGTGCATGTGGGTGATGACGACGTCGCTCACCGTGGCGGCGTCGATGCCCAGCGCCCGCAGGCCTTCGCCCACGGGGCGGGTCAGGCGTCGCTGACGCTGGCGCGCCATGTCCTCGCCGAAGCCGGTGTCGACCACGAAGGTGCGCTCGGCATTGCGCACCACCCACACGAAGTAGTCGAGCGGCATGTCGGTGTCGTGCGGGTCGCCGCCGATGAAGTTCTCGGGCGAGCGGCGGGGGTGGTGCGCGTACTTCACCGCGTGGATCTCGTAGTCGTCGTGGGCCATGGCGTCGGGTTGCGGAGTCCTCGTGATCGGCGCGCCGGGCCTGTGGCTTGCGGCACTGGGCCCGGAGTGTAGACCTTACCCCGCATCGATATGCGCAGCCCGGGGCCTGCCCGGGGCTCTGGGATGCATCGCGGCCCCCGCATAGCCCGGGCCCCGCCCGGGGGCGGTGAGTCGCGGTCGACGTCGTGAACGTTTCCCCGGACGAGGTCCGG
>CAZXJW010000234.1:0-5765 GCA_964641005.1 uncultured Rhodocyclaceae bacterium | reverse complement strand
CCTCTCGGGCCAGCAGCAGGATCATGCCGAAGGCGCCCAGGCCCATCACGGCGTACACCATCACGTAGAACATGGCCGCGGAATAGCCGTTGGCGTCGGTGGCGATGATGCCCAGCAGCAGGAAGCCCATGTGCGAGATGGTGGAGTAGGCCAGCATGCGCTTGAGGTTGGTCTGGGCGATGGCCGTGACGTTGCCCACGGCCAGCGAGGCCACGGCCAGCAGCATGAGCATCTGGCGCCACTCCGCCACCAGGGCGGGCGCGCCCAGGGATTCCACCAGCAGGCGCATGACGAAGGCGAAGGCCGCGAGCTTGGGCGCGGTGCTGATGAACATGGTCACGGCCGTGGGTGCACCCTGGTACACGTCCGGCACCCACATGTGGAAGGGCACGGCTCCGAGCTTGAAGCCCACCCCCGCCACCAGGAACACCAGCCCGAACACGAGGATGGTCATGTTCGCCTTGCCCCCGGCGATGGCCGCGGCCACCTGCGGGATGCCCAGCGCGCCCGTGGCGCCGTACACCATGGACATGCCGTAGAGCAGCATCCCCGAGGCGAGCGCACCCAGCACGAAATACTTCATGGCCGCCTCGGTGGCGTCGCGCGAGTCGCGCTGCAGGGCCACCAGCGCGTAGAGCGACAGCGACAGCAGCTCGAGCCCGAGGTAGAGCATGAGGAAGTGGTTGGCGGAGATCATCACCATCATGCCCAGCGTGGCGAACAGCATGAGGGTGTAGAGCTCGCCGCGGAACATGCCGCGCGCCGCGGCGTAGGCCCGCGAGTAGATGACGATGATGCCCGTGGCCAGGCACACGGCCACCTTGAGCACGTCGGCCATGGGGTCGTCCACGAACATGCCGTTCAGGGCCACCACCCGCCCCGGCCGCGCGGACAGCGCGATCAGCGCGGCGGTGGCGGCCAGGGTTGCCAGCGTCAGGCCATGGGTGATCCCCCGCTGCGACTCGCGCAGGAACAGGTCGGCCACCAGGATCACGCACACCATGGTGAGCATGAGGATCTCGGGCCAGGCGGCGAGGTAGTCGGCGGCGGACAGGCTCACGCGCGGTCTCCGGACGGCATCAGGGCAGCTTGCTGCGGGCCACGTGGGCTAGCAGGTCGCCCACCGGTGCCTCGAGCACGGCGTTGAAGGGAGCGGGATACAGGCCCATGAACAGGGTGAGCGCGGCCAACAGGCCCAGGATCAGCCACTCGCGCGGCTCGACGTCCTGCAGGCCCTCCACGGCGGGGCTCGCCACGGCGCCGAACACCACGCGCTTGACCATCCACAGGGTGTAGGCCGCGCCGAAGATCAGCGTGGTGGCCGCGGCAGCCGCCACCCAGAAGTTCACCTTCACCGCCGAGAGCACCACCATGAACTCGCCCACGAAGCCGCTGGTGCCCGGCAGGCCGGCGTTGGCCATGGCGAACAGCATGAAGAAGCTGGCGAACACCGGCATGCGGTTCACCACGCCGCCGTAGTCGGCGATCTGGCGCGAGTGCAGCCGGTCGTAGAGCACGCCCACGCACAGGAACAGCGCGCCCGAGACGAAGCCGTGCGAGATCATCTGCAGGATGGCGCCCTGCATGCCGAGGCGGTCGAACAGGAAGATGCCCAGCGTGACGAAGCCCATGTGGGCCACCGAGGAGTAGGCGATCAGCTTCTTCATGTCGGCCTGCACCAGCGCCACCAGGCCCACGTACACCACGGCCACCAGCGACAGGCCGATCACCAGCCCGGAGAGCGCGTGGCTCGCGTCCGGCGCGATGGGCAGCGAGAAGCGCAGGAAGCCGTAGCCGCCCAGCTTGAGCGCGATGGCCGCCAGCACCACCGAGCCGCCGGTGGGCGCTTCCACGTGGGCGTCGGGCAGCCAGGTGTGCACCGGCCACATGGGCACCTTCACCGCGAAGGCCGCCAGGAAGGCCAGGAACACCGCCGTCTGCGCGCCCATGGACAGCGGCGTGCGGTAGAGGTCTTCCAGGTCGAAGCTGCCGCCCGCCGCGTTGTAGAGAAACAGCAGCGCCACCAGCATGAGCAGCGAGCCCAGCAGCGTGTAGAGGAAGAACTTGATGGCCGCGTACACGCGATTGGGCCCGCCCCACACGCCGATGATGATGAACAGCGGGATCAGCGTGGCCTCGAAGAACACGTAGAACAGCAGCGCGTCGCGGGCCGCGAACACGCCGTTCATCAGGCCGGACATCACCAGGAAGGCGGCCATGTACTGCGCCACGCGCTGCTCGATCACCTTCCAGCCGGCGATCACCACCAGCACGGTGGTGAAGGCGTTGAGCAGGATCAGCAGCAGCGAGATGCCGTCGATGCCCAGGTGGTAGTGGACCTTGTAGCGCTCGATCCAGAGCGTCTTCTCCACGAACTGCATGCCGCCCGCCACGGTGTCGAAGCCGGTGGCCAGCGGCAGGCACACCAGCAGCCCGGCCAGGGCGCCGGCCAGGGCCAGCCAGCGGGCCAGGCCCGCGTTGCGGTCCGAACCGGTGGCGAGCACCGCCAGGCCGGCGAGGATGGGGATCCAGATGACGAGGGTGAGGATGGGCATGGGCTCAGGCCATCCGCACGAAGAACACGGTGAGCAGCGCGAACACGCCGATGATCATCACGAAGGCGTAGTGGTAGATCAGGCCCGACTGCAGCCGCCGCACCGCGCCCGACAGCCAGCCCACCAGCCGCGCCGAGCCGTTCACCAGCGCGCCGTCGATGATGGCCACGTCGCCGATGCGCCACAGGCCGCGGCCCAGCAGGCGCGCGCCGCCGGCGAACACGAAGGCGTAGAGCTCGTCGAGGTAGTACTTGTTGAGCAGCAGGCGGTGCAGGAATCCGAAGCGTGCCGCGATGGCGGCGGGAATCCCGGGCTTCACGAGGTAGAGGAACCACGCCAGTGCCACGCCCGCCACCGCCAGCCAGAAGGGCAGCGTGGAGAAGGCGTGCAGGCCCATGGCGGCGGCGCCGTGGAAGTGCTCCGCCAGCGCGGCCATGGCGCCGTGGCGCGCGTCCACGTGGATCACGCCCTTGAAGAAGTCGCCGTAGAGCATGGGCTCGATGGCGAGGTAGCCGATCACCAGCGAGGGGATGGCCAGCAGCACCAGCGGCAGCGTGACCACCCAGGGCGATTCCTGCGGTGGCCCGCCGTGGTGGCCGTGGTCGTCATGACCGTGGTCGCCGTGGCCGTGGCCACCCGTGGTGTCGAAGCGCTCCTTGCCGTGGAACACCAGGAAGTACATCCGGAACGAATAGAAGGCCGTGATGAACACCCCCGCCGTCACCGCGAAGACCGCGAAGCCGGCGCCCGGGATGTGCGAGGCGTGCACCGCCTCGATGATGCTGTCCTTGGAGTAGAAGCCCGACAGGAAGGGCGTGCCGATCAGTGCCAGCGATCCCGCCAGCGAGGTGAGCCACGTCACCGGCATCCAGCGGCGCAGGCCGCCCATGTTGCGGATGTCCTGGTCGTGGTGCATGCCGATGATCACCGAGCCCGCCGCCAGGAACAGCAGCGCCTTGAAGAAGGCGTGGGTCATGAGGTGGAAGATGGCCACCGAATAGGCCGACACGCCCAGCGCCACGGTCATGTAGCCCAGCTGCGAGAGCGTGGAGTAGGCCACCACGCGCTTGATGTCGTTCTGCACGATGCCCAGCAGGCCCATGAACAGCGCCGTGATGGACCCGGCCACCAGCACCACCGACAGCGCCGTGTCGGAGAGCTCGAACAGCGGCGACATGCGCGCCACCATGAAGATGCCGGCGGTCACCATGGTGGCGGCGTGGATCAGCGCGGAGATGGGCGTGGGGCCCTCCATGGAGTCGGGCAGCCACACGTGCAGCGGGAACTGGGCCGACTTGCCCATGGCGCCCACGAACAGCAGGATGCAGGTCACCGTCATGAGCGACCAGGGCGTCTCGCCCCAGATCGCGACGGTCTCGCCGGCCTTGGCGGGCGCGGCCTGGAACACCGTGGCGTAGTCGAGCGAGCCGAAGTGCGCCAGCACCAGGCCGATGCCCAGCAGGAATCCGAAGTCACCCACCCGGTTCACCAGGAAGGCCTTGAGGTTGGCGTGGATGGCCGTGGGCCGGGTGTACCAGAAACCGATCAGCAGGTAGGACACCAGGCCCACCGCCTCCCAGCCGAAGAACAGCTGCAGGAAGTTGTTGCTCATCACCAGCATGAGCATGGCGAAGGTGAACAGCGAGATGTAGCTGAAGAAGCGCTGGTAGCCCGGGTCGTCGCGCATGTAGCCGATGGTGTAGACGTGCACCATCAGCGACACGGAGGTCACCACCAGCATCATGGTGGCGGTGAGGGTGTCGATGAGGAAGCCCACCTCCAGCTTCAGGTCGCCCGACACCATCCAGGTGTACACGGCGCCGTTGAAGGTCTGGCCGGCGGCCACCTGCTGGAACACCAGAACGGAAGCGACGAACGCCGCCAGCACGCCCAGGATGGTCACCACGTGGGCGCCCGTGCGGCCCACCACCCGGCCCAGCAGTCCGGCCACGAGGGCGCCGGCCAGCGGCGCCAGGGGAACGAGGAGGTAGAGGCCTTTCACGCGGTCAGCCCTTCAGGCCCTGGATGTCGTCCACGTTGATGGTGCGCAGGTTGCGGAACAGCACCACCAGGATCGCCAGGCCGATGGCGGACTCGGCCGCCGCCACGGTGAGGATGAAGAACACGAACACCTGCCCCGCGGCATCCTGCAGGAAGTGCGAGAAGGCGATGAAGTTCATGTTCACGGCCAGCAGCATCAGCTCGATGGCCATGAGCAGGATGATGACGTTCTTGCGGTTCAGGAAGATGCCCACCACGGCGATGGCGAACAGCAGCGCGCCGAGCACGAGGTAGTGGGAGAGCGGCACCATGGCTCAGGCCTCCTTCGTGTCGCCGCCGGGCGGCTTCTCGGCGGGCATGGACACCAGCCGCACGCGGTCGGCGCGCTTCACCTTCACCTGCCGCGCCGGGTCCTGGAACTTGCTGTCCTTGCGGGCGCGCAGGGTGAGCGCGATGGCCGCCACGATGGCCACCAGCAGCAGAACGGCCGCCACCTCGAAGGGATAGACGTAGTCGGTGTACACCAGCCGCCCGAGCTCGCGGGTGTTGCTGTAGTCGGCGGGCCTCGGCGCGGGGCGCGGCATGGCGTCCAGCCCGAAATAGCGGCCCAGCAGGATGGTGGCCATCTCCAGCACCATCACCCCCGCCACCACCAGGGCGGGCACCAGGTAGTCCCAGTAGCCCTCGCGCAGGCGCGCGAGGTTGATGTCGAGCATCATCACCACGAACAGGAACAGCACCATCACCGCCCCCACGTACACCAGCACCAGCACGATGGCGAGGAACTCGGCCTCCAGCAGCATCCACAGCCCGGCCGCGGTGACGAAGGCCAGCACCAGGTACAGCGCCGAGTGCACCGGGTTGCGGGCCGTGATGACCCGCAGCGCCGCGAACAGCAGGATCGCGGCGAAGGCGTAGAAGACGGCGGTCTGGAAGCTCATGTGGTTGTGGTTGTTGTCCTGGATCACGCCGGCGGCTCCCTCGGCCGCCTCCCTGGCGCTCCGGTTCGCTATCGATAGGCGGCGTCCGCGCCGCGGTCCTTCGCGATCTGCTCCTCGTAGCGGTCGCCGATGGCGAGCAGCATCTCCTTGGTGTAGACCAGGTCGCCGCGGCGCTCGCCGTGATACTCGTACAGCCGCGTCTCCACGATGCTGTCCACCGGACAGGACTCCTCGCAGAAGCCGCAGAAGATGCACTTGGTGAGGTCGA
>CAZXJW010000233.1:0-5768 GCA_964641005.1 uncultured Rhodocyclaceae bacterium | reverse complement strand
GGCGACGAGGTGATCTATCCCAATCCGGGATTCCCGATCTACGACTCGCAGATCCGCGTGAACGGTGCGGTGCCCGTCCCGGTCAACCTGCGCGAGTCGCGCGGCTTCAACTTCGACCCCGCCGAGCTCGAGGCGCGCATCACGCCGCGCACGAAGCTGCTGATCCTCAACTCGCCCCACAACCCCACCGGCGGCATCATCCCGCGCGCTCAGATGGAGGCCATCGCCGACATCCTGCGCCGGCACCCCCAGGTGTGGGTGTTCGCGGACGAGATCTACGGGCGGCTGGTGTACGACGGCGAATTCGTCTCCATCGCCTCGCTGCCCGGCATGCAGGAGCGCACCATCATCGCCGACGGCTGCTCCAAGACCTGGGCCATGACCGGCTGGCGGCTGGGCTTCATGGCCAACCGCAAGCTCGCGCCGTACTTCACCACCTGGATCACCAACACCGAGTCCTGCGCCTCGCAGATCAGCCAGTGGGCGGCGGTGGAGGCGCTGAACGGTCCGCAGGACGCGGCCGATCACATGCGCGACGTGTTCCTCGAGCGCCGCGACCTGATCGTGGGGCTGTTGAACGAGGTGCCGGGCGTCACCTGCCAGTCACCCGGTGGTGCCTTCTACGCATGGCCCAACGTCACCGAGGCGTGCAGCATGGTGGGCGCGGCCGACTCCGAGGAGTTCCGCAAGCGCCTGCTGCACGAGGCCGGCGTGGCGGTGCTGGCGGACATCCACTTCGGCCCGCGGCCGGACGGGGAGGGGCAGCACATCCGCTTCAGCTATGCGGCGTCCAACGAGGCGATCCGCGAGGGGATCGGCAGGATGGCGGCGTTCGTGCGGAAGAACAGCAAGGTGGCGGCCCTGGCGCGTTGACGCCGGGCGGGCCGCGGCACGGTCAGCTTTCCGCCCTCGGCTTGCGCGCCTTGCGCGCCCGCTTCGGCTTCTGCGCCCCCAGCGCCTCCAGCCGCGCCTTGGCCTCGCGCTTGCCGATGCCGCGCAGCTCACCGATGGCCTGGAGCTGGGCGCCCCGCGGTTCGGTGGCACCGCGCTCCCAGTTGTAGACCGACTGGGCCGTCACGCCCACGAGCTTGCCGTAATCCGCCGCCGAGAGCCCCAGCTTCTCGCGCGCCGGCCGCAGCCACTTCGACGAGAAGCGCACCTTGGGCGCATCCTCCTCCGCCGCCTCGGCGGCGGCCTTCGTCGTGGCTCCGGCCTTCTGCCGCGACAGCCGCGCCACCTCGCGCTCCAGCGTGAGCACCTGGCGGCGCAGGGCGGCAATGCCCTGGCGGTACTGTGCCGAGGCGCGCTTGAGGGCCTCGAGCTGGGCGCGCGTTTCCTTGCGGGACAGGCGCGAGATTTCTTCCTTGAGCAGTGCACCGATGTTCGGCATTGGGGCTTGGCTTCCGTTGTGTCGTGGATCAGGACCGCGGCGGGGGCCGGGAGGTGTCGGTGGGTGCGCGCTCCAGCAGGATGTCCTGCATGCGCGTCTCGATGGCGCCCTTGATCTTCTGGTGGGTGAGGATGTAGAAGCGCCGGTCGCGCACCGCCTCGAACACGGCGTCGGCCACCTGCTCCGCGCTGATCTTTCCCGCGGACACGGCCTTGCGCAGCAGTTCCTCGCGGGCCACGTCCTCGGCGGTGCGTTCGCGCGCCGGGTTGGCCAGGCCGGCCGGGCGGTTGCGTTCCGAATCGGCGATGGCCGTGGGCACGTAGGCGGGGCACAGCACCGAGGCGCCAACCTTGTCGGTCTTGCCCGCCAGGTCGTGGTGCAGGCACTCGGTGAGGGTCACGACGGCGTGCTTGGAGACGCAGTAGATGCCCATGCCCGGCGGCGAGATCAGTCCCGCCACCGAGGCGGTGTTCACGATGTGGCCTTCCTCGCCATGGGCGAGCATGTGCGGGACGAAGCTGCGCAGGCCGTGGATCACGCCGTACACGTTCACTCCCAGGCACCAGTTCCAGTCCTCGACGGTGCTCTCCCACGCGAGCCCGCCCGGGGCGACGCCGGCGTTGTTGCACACCACGTGCACCTTGCCGAAGCGCTTCACGGCCGCGTCGCGCAGCGCATCCACGGAGTCCTGGCGCGAGACGTCGCAGCGCACGCCCAGCACCTCGTGCCCCGCGGCCTCGAACTCGGCCACCGTGCGATCAAGGGCGTCCTGCTGCACGTCGGCCAGCACCACGGCCATGCCCTCGGCCGCGAAGCGCAGCGCCATGGCGCGCCCCAGGCCGCTCGCCCCGCCGGTGACCACGGCCACCCTGCCCTTGAATTCCCGCATTCCCGCTCCTTCTGCGAAGGGGCGGGAGTCTAGCACCCCGTCTGGGATGACGCGCCGCAGCATCGCCCGGCCGCGCAGACGGGGTGTTATCCTCCGGCCCCTCGCGGAACACCCTGTCATGAACGAAGAATTCGTCGGCACCATGCCGGTCCAGGACCGGCACCGATTCGACGAGGCGGCGCTGGAGCGCTACCTCGCCGGGCGCATTCCGGGCCTCGCGCTGCCCCTCAAGGTGGAGCAGTTCAAGGGCGGCCAGTCCAATCCCACGTTTCTCCTCACCGCAGGCGCGCAGCGCTTCGTCCTGCGCCGCAAGCCGCCGGGCGTGCTGCTGCCCTCGGCCCACGCGGTGGACCGCGAGTTCCGCATCATCTCCGCGCTGCACGGCACCGCCGTTCCAGTGGCCAGGCCCTACGTGCTGTGCGAGGACACCGCGGTGATCGGCACCGCCTTCTACGTGATGGAGTTCATCCAGGGGCGCGTGCTGTGGGACCCGTCGCTGCCCGGCAGCACGCCCGCCCAGCGCGCCGCCATCTTCGACGACCTCAACCGCGTGATCGCCGCGTTGCACAGCGTGGACTACGTGAAGGTGGGCCTGTCCGACTACGGCAAGCCGGGCAGCTACCTCGAGCGCCAGATCGGGCGCTGGACCAAGCAATATCGCGCCTCCGAGACCGAGCACATCGAGGCGTTCGAGAACCTGATCGCCTGGCTGCCGGCCAACATCCCGCCCGGCGACGAGACCAGCATCGTCCACGGCGACTATCGCCTGGACAACGTGATCTTCCATCCCACCGAGCCGAAGCTGCTGGCCGTGCTCGACTGGGAACTGTCCACCCTGGGCCACCCGGTGGTGGACTTCGCCTACCACTGCATGAGCTGGCGGCTCACGCCCCAGGAATTCCGCGGCATGGCCGGCTTCGACTTCGCCGCGCTGGGCATCCCCTCCGAGCAGCAGTACGTGGAGATGTACTGCCGCCGCACCGGCCGCTCCTCCATTCCCCACTGGGACTACTACATGGCCTTCAACATGTTCCGCCTCGCGGCGATCCTGCAGGGCATCATGGGCCGCGTGGTCAGCGGCACCGCCGCCAGCCAGCACGCCATCGATTCCGGCCGGCGCGCCAAGCCGCTGGCCGAGGCCGCATGGCGGCAGGTGGAGCAGATCCTCAAGGGAGCCGCGGCATGAAGGCAGTGCTCTGCAAGAAGCTCGGCCCGCCCGAGGACCTCGTGGTGGAGCAGGTGCCCTCGCTCGTGCCCGGGCCGGGACAGGTGGTGGTGGCCGTCAAGGCCGCCGGCGTGAACTTCCCAGACACCCTCATCATCCAGGGCCGCTACCAGTTCAAGCCCGAGCCGCCGTTCTCCCCAGGCGGCGAGGCCGCCGGCGTGGTCAAGGTGGTGGGCGAGGGCGTGACGGGCTGGAAGCCGGGTGACCGCGTCATCGCCGCCAGCACCTGGGGTGCCTTCGCCGAGGAGATGCTCTGTGACGCCGACCGGCTGATCCGCCTGCCCGAGGGCATCGAGTTCGTGAACGCCGCGGCCTACATCCTCACCTACGGCACGTCGTACCACGCGCTCAAGGACCGCGCGCAGCTCAAGGGCGGCGAGACGCTGCTGGTGCTGGGCGCCTCGGGCGGCGTGGGCCTCGCGGCGGTGCAGATCGGCAAGCTCATGGGCGCGCGCGTGATCGCTGCGGCCTCCTCCGACGCCAAGCTCGCGGTGTGCCGCGCCAATGGTGCCGACGAGACCATCAACTACGGCACCGAGGACCTGCGCGCGCGGGTCAAGGCCATCACTGCGGGCAAGGGCGTGGACGTGGTCTACGACCCGGTGGGCGGTCCCTACTCCGAGCCGGCGCTGCGCGACATGGCGTGGAAGGGCCGCTTCCTGGTGGTGGGCTTCGCCGCCGGCGACATTCCCAAGGTGCCGCTCAACCTGGCGCTGCTCAAGGGCTGCTCCATCGTGGGCGTGTTCTGGGGCGCCTTCACCAAGGCCGAACCCGAGGCCAACCGCCGCAACAACGACGAACTGATGGAACTGCTCGCGCAGGGCCGTCTCAAACCGCACATCCATGCCACCTACCCGCTGGAGCGCGCCGTCGAGGCGCTGGGCGAGGTGGCCAACAAGCGGGTCAGCGGCAAGGTGGTGCTCACCACGTAACGGCAGCAGCAGGCAACACGGCGGCGCGCCGCGGCAGACGGCGCCCAGGAGGAATGACATGCAGGCCACCATGCAGCGGGTCCCGCTGAACATGTGCAGCTTCTTCGACCGCGCCGGGAAGATGTTCGGCACGGTGGAGATCGTCTCGCGCATGCCCGACAAGTCGCTTCACCGCACCACCTACGGCGAGTTCCACCGCCGCGCGCGGCTGTGCGCCGAGGCGCTGCAGAAGGCCGGCGTGCAGAAGGGCGACCGGGTGGCCACGCTCATGTGGAACCACTACGCCCACTTCGAGACCTACTTCGGCATCATCGCCGCCGGGGCCGTGCTGCACACGCTGAACCTGCGCCTGTCGCCCGAGGAGATCGGCTGGATCGCCAACCACGCCGAGGACACGGTCATCGTGGTGGACGACGTGCTGCTGCCGCTGTTCGAGCAGTTCAAGGCCGCCACGAAGATCCGCAAGGTGGTGGTGGTGTCCCTCACCGGCAAGCCGGTGCCCGCGGGCTACGACGAGTACGAGGCCTTCCTTTCCACGGCGACGGGCGATTGGGACTACCCGCCCATGGACGAGGACGACCCCATCGCCATGTGCTACACCTCGGGCACCACGGGCCGTCCCAAGGGCGTGGTGTACTCGCACCGCTCCCAGGTGCTGCACACCCTGGCGCAGTGCCTGCCCGATTCCATCGGCCTGTCCGGGCGCGACGTGCTGCTGCCGGTGGTGCCCATGTTCCACGCCAATGCCTGGGGCATCCCCTACGCGGCGGTGATGCTGGGCATGAAGCTGGTGTTCCCCGGCCCGCACCTGCATCCCGACGACCTGCTGCCGCTGCTGCGCGACGAGAAGGTCACCGTGTCCTGCGGCGTGCCCACCATCTGGCTGGGCATGGTGCAGGTGCTGGACAAGGCGGGCGTGGGCGCCTGGAAGCTGCACCCGAACCTCAAGCTCACCGTGGGCGGCTCCGCGGTGCCCGAGTCGCTGATCCGCGGTTTTGCGCGCCACGGCATCGACATCATGCAGGGCTGGGGCATGACCGAGACCTCCCCCCTGTGCACGATCTCCAAGCTGCTGCACACCCAGGGCGAGGTGAGCGAGGACGAGATGTTCGCCACCAAGGCGAGCCAGGGCTATGTCGTTCCGCTGGTGGACATCCGCATCATGGGCGACGAGGGCGAGCAGCCCTGGGACGGCAAGGCGGTGGGCGAGATCCAGGTGCACGGGCCGTGGATCACCGGCTCCTACCACGACCTGCCGGCATCCGGGGACAGCTTCACCGCCGACGGCTGGCTGCGCACCGGCGACGTGGCGGCCATCACGCCGGAAGGCTT
>CAZXJW010000232.1:2029-5892 GCA_964641005.1 uncultured Rhodocyclaceae bacterium | reverse complement strand
ACGCACAGGGACGGCGGTTCGGCGCACAACGCGGCCGCTACCGGCGCGAAGCCGGCGGCGAGCAGCAGTTCGCGCAGCATCGCCGCGTCCTCTTCGCCGTCGCAGACCACGGCGACCACCGGGCGCGGCCGCGAGAGGTGCCGGGCCACGATGCCCGCGAGCGACTCCGTGTCCAGGCCCGGGACGCCGATGCGGGGTGCGACCGCGTCCCCATCGGCCGATGCCTCGCCTTGCGTGAGGAACCAGGCGGCGGAGAACGGCGATGTCGCGAGCACCCGGTCGACGAAGCCGTCCGACCCGGTTGCCGCCGACACCACCGCGTCGGCGCCGCCATGGCGCCAGCAGGCCTCCAGGGTGGCGGACTCCAGTTCGGGGCCGCCCGTGCCCTGCGCCACCACCACGGCGGCGCCTAGGCGGCCGAGGGCGGCGCCCAGCGCATCGGCCCGGGAGTCCGTCACCACCACCGCGCCCGTGAGCGGGGCCTCGCGCCGGGCGCGCTCGCGGATCGGGCGCTCGAAACCGCCGTAGTGGAGCTCGGCGAGCAGCGCCTCGCCGGCGTCGATGCTCAGGTAGCGGTCATGGCCCGCCGCCCGGCTGGCGATGGCGAAGCCATGGCGGAAGATCTCCCCCGCCATGGCCGCGTGCTCAGGGTCGACACTGGCGGCGGCGATGCCGAAGCGGGCGTCGATCACGATGCGCGGGGCGGCATCGGGCAGGCGCGAGGCGGGCCATCCCGGCGAAACGCGGCTCGCGAGCAACGCCCGGTAGGCGCGCGACCAGCCCGCCACGTCGCCGTCGCACAGCGCGTGGCCCTTGGTGAACACGGCGTGCTGGGGCGTGGCCGGCCCGGCAGCCGCCAGCACCCGGGCGTCGGGACGGGCCGCGAAGCCCATCGCCTCGGGGGAATCGTCCACCGCCAGCACCAGCGGGAAACCCGCCTCGGCGCACAGGGCCGCGCGCAGGCGGGCCAGCGCCAGGGCCGTGTCCCTCGAGCGCGCCGGGCGTGTGCCGAGCGGCAGTGCCCACGCGCCGCGCGCCTCGATGTAGGCCCGTGCCATGTCCGCGAGTCGCAGCATGTGCCCCCGCGAGGCGTCCGGGTCGTCCGCGAAGGACACCGCGCCGTGGCGATGCAGGATCAGGCCGATGGCGCCAGCACCGCCTTCGCGCGCGAACACGTCCCGGCAGGCCTGCGCGAGTTCGAAGCCCGAGTGGCGGAACGGCACCAGCGGCGCGAGGGGACCGTACACCTCGCGGGCGATTCGCTCGCCGTTGGCGGTGTCCACCAGCGCCAGCACCGCGTCCGCGTGGGTGTGGTCGACGCAGCGGTGCGGCAGGCAGGCGTGCAGCAGCGTCTCGATGGACGGACGTGGCGCGGCGGGGTCGAGCTTGAGCGGCTCGAGGGCTGACATCAGCGCTTCGTTGTCCAGTGGCGGACCGTCCAGGAGCGCTCGCACCGGCGCCAGGGCGAGCGGCGTGAAGTCGCGCTCCGTGACCCGCGCCAGGTCGGAGCCGCTGCCCTTCACGTACAGGCAGTCGGGCCCGTCGCCGTCGCTGCCCCGCCACGGCGCCTTCAGGGAAGTGTTGCCGCCGCCATGGAGCACGAGTTCGGGATCGCCGCCCAGCAGGCGCGAGGTCGAGGCGCGCCGCGCGAGCGAGTCCGGCGCTGGCGGGATGGCGTCGCGGTGGTCGTTCATGGGGCCGAGTATAAGATCCGGCCATGACCGGACCGTCGCGCAAGGGGGTGCTGCTGGTTGGCTGGGACGAGGCCGCGGAGCCTCTCGCCCGGGTGCGGCGCCAGGTCTTCATCGAGGAGCAGGGCGTGCCCGAGGCCCTCGAGTGGGACGAGTGGGATGCCCCGTCCGTGCACGCGCTGGTGCTCGACGGTGGCGAGCCGGTGGCCACCGGCCGGTTGCTGCCCGACGGCCGCATCGGCCGCATGGCGGTGGTGCGCGCCTGGCGCGGGCGGGGCCTGGGTGCGGCGGTGCTCCACCGCCTGCTCGCGCTCGCCCGGGCGCGCGGGCTGGAGGAGGTGGTGCTCAGCGCCCAGGTGCAGGCGATGCCGTTCTACGCGAAGGCCGGGTTCGTGGCGGAAGGGCCCGGATACGACGACGCGGGCATCCCGCACCGGACCATGCGCCTCAGGCTGCCGCCACGGGAGCAAGGGGCCGGTCGAGACGGAAGCTGACGCGCGTCTCGCCGAGGAAGCGGCCGCCCGGTCCGAAGCGACGCTCCGCGAGCGTGATGCCGCCCCAGGGGTCGCCGAGCAGCACCGTGGAGGCTCGCGTGCCGTAATGCCCGGCCCGGATGAAGGGCGTGGCCAGCAGGCGCTCCCAATTCAGCCCGATGCCCGTATCCGGCAGATCCGCGTCCGTCACCGGCGATTCGTCGCCCAGCAGGTCGAACAGCGCGGCCTCGACCTCGTGCACCGGAAGCGCCAGGGCCGCCCCGGCGGCGCCGCACGCCCGGCGGACCTTCGGCCAGGGGGTTCCGAGGCGGTGATTGCTCAGGCCGTGGATGCCCCTGCCGAGCTTCTCGGGGCCCGCGGCGCGATTGCTGGCGTACCAGGTGCCCGTGGCATCGGACAGCAGGAGATTGAAGCCGTCGAAGTCGGCCCCCTGCGCCACAGCCTCCCGGGCGGCGCCTTCCGCGGAGCGCTGGTCGCCAGCCACGAAGCCACCCACCAGGACGCCGCGGGAGCGGGGATCGGAATGGCGGCGCGATGGATCGCGCACGTTGGTGACGGCGGCGAAGCGGCCGTCCCGGTGCACGGCGAGCCAGCTGCCGCCCTTCTCGCGGTCGCGCCCGCCCACCACCGCCGGGCGGTCCGCCCAGCAGCCCAGGGGATCGGCCGGACGGTCGTGGAACTCGTCGCGATTGCCCGCCAGCACGAAGGGGAGATCCGGGCGCATGCCCAGGGCCAGCACGATCAGGCACACGGCGGGGCGTCCTCGAAGCACTCCACCTTGCGCGAACTGCCTGGGACCAGCAGGGCTGCGAAGCCGAGCGCCTCGGCCTCGGCCTCGACGCGAAGGGCCAGCGGCCCGGGTTCGTCCACCGGGTCGTACACCTCCATCCACAGCAGGGGCTCGTCGCGGCGGCGCATCAGGCGGCCGCGCGGCAAGCCGGCCGCCGCCAGCTCGGCGAACAGCGCCTGAACCCGGATCGCCGCCTCCGCGGCCGCTTCGGAGCGGACGCGGTAATAGACGAACAGGCTCGCCCCGGCGCTCACCCGGCGGCGTGCACGGGTGCCACGCCCTCGAGACGCACGCCGGTGGACTGCACCGCCACCGCATCCCGGGCCGCCGAGTGCTCGAGGACCGCGTGCACGAGCCAGCCGCCGGCGACCGGGGTCGACTGCACCACCGTGCCGGCCTGCTGGGTGCCGAAGCGCGGAGCGCACAGCACCGTGCCCGGCGGCAGGGCGGTGGGCGAGGTGGCGAGGTAGGCGCCGCGCTTGACCGTGCCCCGGTAGCGGGCGCGGGCCACGATCTCCTGGCCGGGATAGCACCCCTTGGTGAAGCTGACCCCGCCCACTGCATCCAGGCCGATCATCTGGGGGATGAAGGCCTCGCGGGTTTCCGGCAGCACCCAGGGCGCGCCCGCGCGGGTCTCGGCCTCGCGCCACTGCGCGGTGGCGCGCGCGTCGGGCTCGAGCATGGTCTCGGCGCCGGGTTCGGGATGGACCAGCCACACACCGGCTCCCGCGCCCAGCACGAGCACGCCAGCCGACCGGGACGCCGCGCCTGGGGCAGGCAGCTCCGATGGGTCGAGCCGGGCAGCAGCCGCAGCCGCGGCCGCCGTGGCGGCGAGGGCCTGGCCCGGCCACGCAGGGTGGATACCGACCTTCGCCCGCAGTACGAAAC
>CAZXJW010000232.1:0-2019 GCA_964641005.1 uncultured Rhodocyclaceae bacterium | reverse complement strand
GGCGCTGGGCGAACTCCTCCGCGAAGGGCAGCGGCACCTGCAGCAGGAACCCGTCGCCCGCCCGCACGATCCGGCCGGTGACCAGCAGGCGGCCGGAGGGCAGGCAGTAGCCGAACCACGTCCAGCGGCCATCGGCCACTGCGGCCACGTCGCAGGTGAGCTGACCCTGGAGGAAATCCACGGCGGCCGGGCCGTCCACGGGAACGATCACCAGCGGCGGGAAGCCCTGGTTGCCGGCAGGGTCCGGCGGTGCGGTTTCGGGGGAGGGGGCTTGCATGGTGCGAGGGAGCCGAGGCTGAAGCCTCCGGGAGGGCAAAAGTATACTCGGCGCCCCTCACGGACGATCGTTGCCCGGGGACCTGGATGAATGCCGTCACGCTCACGCTGCCATTGCAGCCTTCGCCGCGGCTCGCGTGGTTGCTGGCGGTCCTGCACCTGGGGGCGGTCGGGGCGCTCGCCCTCCTGGAGCCGCCCCTGCCGCTTCTGGTCGCCGCGGCGGCTGCCCTGGTGGCGCAGGCCACGGCCTGCATCCGGCGCGATGCCCTGGGCACGGCGCGCGGCGCACCGGTGGCGCTGGAGCTGCGAAGCGATGCCTCCGCCCTGCTGCTGCGGCGGGGGCAACCCGCGGTGCGCGCATGCCTGGCGGCCTGTTCCGTGCGCATCCCCGGTCTCGTGGTCCTGGATCTCGCCACGGCCGACGGGCGGGTGGGGGTACTCCTCACCCGGGGGCGGACGGGCAGCCAGGCCTGGCGCCGTCTGCAGGTGATGGCCCGGTGGGGCCTGGGGTCCGGACTTTCTCGCCCCCCGGTGAACTCGCCGGGGCCGGATCGGTCTCTAGGCCCATGATTCGGGGGCGCAGGGACAGGGTCTTGCCCAATGCGGGTGCTATACTCCGCCGCCTTTTTTCGTGCCATGCCCCGCATGGCGCATCCGCAGGCGGAGAACATGGCGGCACATGGGTGACCGGGAGATCGACCAGCAGCTGGTCGAGCGAGCGCAGCGCGGCGACAAGCGCGCCTTCGAGATGCTGGTCGCCAAGTACCAGCGCAAGCTGGGCAGGCTCCTGTCGCGGTTCATCCGCGACGCCGCCGAGGTCGAGGACGTGACCCAGGAGGCCTTCATCAAGGCCTACCGGGCGCTGCCCTCCTTCCGGGGCGACAGCGCGTTCGACACCTGGCTCTACCGCATCGGCATCAACACGGCCAAGAACTACCTGGTGGCCATGGGGCGGCGCGCCCCCACCACCACCGAGTTCGACAGCGAGGAGGCCGAGAACTTCGAGGACGGCGACCAGCTCCGGGACGTGAACACCCCGGAAGCCGAACTCATGAGCAAGCAGATCGCGGCCACCGTGAACGAAACCATGCAGGCATTGCCAGAGGAACTACGCACGGCGATCACCCTGCGGGAGATCGAAGGCCTGTCCTATGAGGACATAGCCACGATCATGAACTGCCCGATCGGCACCGTCCGGTCGCGGATCTTCAGGGCGCGGGAGACTATTGCGGAGAGGCTGCGCCCGCTGTTGGGAACGAGCAAGGACAAGAGGTGGTGACGATGGAGCGGATTTCGGCACTGATGGACGGCGAACTGGACGACGGCGAGGCCGTCCAGGAATTCAAGCGTTGCGGCGGCGACGCGACCCTGGTCGAAGGTTGGGCGACTTATCACCTGATCGGCGACGTGCTCCGCAAGGAGGCGCCCCTGGGCGCAGGTTTCAGCGAGCGATTGCGTGAGGCGCTGGCCGCCGAGCCGACCGTACTGGCACCCCGACCTCGAACATTCCAGCGTCGGGCACGGTTGTTCGCGCTCTCGGCTGCGGCGTCCGTGGCGGGAGTCCTGGCGGTGGGCTGGCTTGCCTACTTCAACCAGCCGGCCAACCTGGATCCGACCGGCGGTACGATGGCCGGGAAGGGCCCGACCGTCGCCGAAGCGGACGCTTCCATGAACGAGTACCTGGTTGCCCACCACGAATACGCCGACACGGCCTCGATGCCCAGCGTGACGCCGTACGTGCGC
>CAZXJW010000231.1:0-5902 GCA_964641005.1 uncultured Rhodocyclaceae bacterium | reverse complement strand
CTTCGTGGCCGAGGAGCTCGCCGAGCGCGCCCGCACCGCCGCGGTGTCGGCGGAGGCGGCCGCGGCGGCCGCCGAGGCGCGTCAGGCCGCGGCACGCTCGGAGCTGGCCGCCGCCCGGGCCACCCTGCTCGCCATGCCGGGCCACGGACCGGCCTCCACCGTGCGCCTGTCATCCCCCGTGGCCGGCCGCGTGCTGCGCGTCATGGAGAAGAGCGAGCGCACCGTGGCGCCCGGCACGCCCGTGATGGTGATCGGCGATCCGGGCCGGCTGGAGATCGTGGCCGACGTGCTGTCCTCCGACGCGGTGCGCATCCGCCCGGGGGCCGAGGCGCGGCTGGAGGACTGGGGCGGCCCGCCCCTGGCCGCGCGGGTGCGCCTGGTGGAGCCCTACGCCTTCACCAAGGTCTCGGCGCTGGGCATCGAGGAGCAGCGCGTCAACGTGGTGCTCGATCCCGTCGATGCGCTCGAGGGGCTCGGTGACGGGTATCGCGTGGAGGCACGCATCGTCACATGGTCCGCGCCGGATGCGCTCAAGGTCCCGGCGAGCGCCGTGTTCCGTCACGGCGAGGGCTGGGCGGTGTTCGCGGTGCAGGGCACGCGCATCCGCCTGGTGCCCGTGCAGGCGGCCGAGCGCAACGCCCGCGAGGTGCGCATCGCCGCGGGAATCGAGGCCGGCACGCCGGTGGTGCGCCACCCGACCAACGAGCTGGCTGACGGCGCGCGCGTGCGCGTGCGCCGCGCCGCCGATGCACGGCCCTGAGGCGCTTCGCGTAGCATTCCGCGCTCACGAGGAGGACCACAGGCCATGATCGATCGATTTCCCGTGCGGGCCGGCGACTTCCCCGGCCCGGTGCTCGTCACCGGCGCCGGCGGCTGCATCGGCAGCTGGGCGCTGGCCCTGCTGGTGCGCAACGGCATCCCCGCCGTGGCCTTCGACCTCGCCGAGGACCGGCGTCGCCCCGCACTGCTGCTGGACGACGCCGATCTCGCGAAGGTGCGCTGGCTCACCGGCGACGTGGGCGACACGGCGCGGGTGCTGGAGGTGGTGAAGGCCAGCGGCGCCTGCGCCATCGTGCACCTGGCCGGCCTGCAGGTGCCCTTCTGCAAGGCCGATCCCGTGGCCGGCGCGCGCGTGAACGTGGTGGGCACGGTGAACGTGTTCGAGGCCGCCCGCGCCCTGGGCATCCGGCGCGTGGCCTACGCCAGTTCCATCGGCGCGCTGGGCGCCTTCCCCGACAGCCCGTGGGGTGCCACGCTCTACGGCGCCTACAAGTACTGCAACGAGCAGACGGCCAAGGTGTACTGGCTCGACTGGCAGGTGCCCAGCGTGGGCTTCCGGCCGGGCGTGGTGTACGGCGTGGGGCGCGACCAGGGGCAGAGCTCGAAGACCACCGTGGCCATGCTCGCCGCGGTGGCGGGCCGGCCCTACGAGATCCCGTTCCGCGGTCCGGTTTCGTGGCTGCACGCGGGCGAGGTGGCGAGCGCCTTCCTCAAGGCCGTGTCGCGCGACGGCACCGGCGCGCCGGTGTTCGACATCAACGGCCCGTGCGTGAGCGTGGAAGAGGGGATCGCGCTGCTGCAGCGGCTGGTGCCCGGCGCGCAGGTGAGCTGCACGGGCAAGCCCCTGCCCTACCCCATGGACCTGTCCGACGATCCGCTGCGCGCCCACGTGGGCGAGTACGGACGCGTCGGCGTGGAGGAAGGCATGCGCGGCACGCTCGAGGCGTTCCGCGGACTGCTCGCGCGCGGAGCGCTGCAGGTGCCGGCATGAGCGCGGCTGGTTGCCTCCGCACGCCCGTCCGGCCGCGCGCCCCGCGGAGGATCGCGCGATGATCGGCGCGGCCAGGGCATTCATTCATCGGCGCCGGCGCATCGGTGCCGTGCTGCTCTGCGCCCTGCTGATCCTGCCGGCGATCGCGCGCGCGGTGCCCGAGGTGGGCGCGCCGGCCCCTGCCCTGCGCGGCGTGCTGGTGTCGGGCGAGGACTTCGACCTGGCCGACTACCGCGGCAAGGTGGTGCTGGTGAATTTCTACTCCAGCTACTGCCGCGGCTGCGCCTACGAGATCGGCAGCCTCGAGACCTTCCTCGAGAACCATCGTGCCGAGGGCTTCGACATCCTCATGATCGGCGTGGACCGCCCCGAGGACAAGGGGCGCGTGGCGCGCATGCTCGGCATCTACAACCTGCAGGGCGGCATGACCGACGAACTGAAGGAGACCGGCTTCGAGCGCCGCTATCCCACGCCCACGGGCTTCGTGATCGACCGCGAGGGCGTTCTGCGCGAGCGCATCAGCGGCGCGAAGACCCTGCCGCGGCTAAACGAGCTGCTGCTGCCCTGGATCCGCAAGGCGCCTTGAGCGCCGTCCTCACTGCTCCACCGGCCGGTCGCCGGTGAGCCGTGCCACCGACATCATGAATTCCTCGCGGGTGAGCCCGTTCAGGGTGAGCTCGCCGCCGGCGAGCACGGCCTCCACGCGCAGCCGCTCGCCCTCGGGGCGCAGCAGGCCGGCTTCCACCAGCAGCCGCAGGCGGTCCTCGGCGATGCGGGCGGCGAGCTGGGCCGCGGCGGTCTCGTCGAGCGGCTCGCCGCGGCGCGACAGCTCCGAGTAGGCGGTCACCGCCGCGCGCTTCTCCAGGGCGAAGCGCACCAGGTCGGGCGAGAGGTCGATCACGAAGCGGCCCGCGAGTCGCTCGGCCACGGCCAGCAGCACACCCGGCGCACCGGCCCCGGGATCGGCGGCCGCGCCGGACACGGCCGGCGCGGGCGTCATGGCGAGATGACCCTCGGCACGCAGCCCGCCGCGCGGCGACTCGAGCGCCAGGCGCTTGAGGTTCAGGCGCGGTGATTTCGCAGCCAGGCCCTCCACCAGCCCCGCCATCGCCTCGAGCATGCGGCGGCCCTGCTCCTGGGGCGCGAGCCCGGGCTGCTGGGCGGCCTCCGAGGCGTGCATGAAGTCGCCCAGCGCCTTGCGGTCGAGGCGCTCGGCGTCCACCTCGAGGGCGAAGTCGCTGAACACGGTCTCGGGGCCGGCCTTGCCGGGCATGGTGGCCGCACCCACGGTGAGCAGGTAACCCGAGGCAAGGGTGTCGCCCTGGTCCTTCTGCCAGCCCTCGGCCGAGAGCCTGCGCACGCCGTAGGCGCCGAACGGGCTGCCCACCTCGATGGACTCGGCGCTGCCCGTGGAGCGGCCGGTCCAGTGAAGGCTGTTGGGGCCGCTCAGTTTCCATTCGCCCGTGGTGCGCAGCGCGGTGGCGGTGAACCGACCGCCACGGCCCTGCACCGCGACGCTCGGCGCCTGGAGGTCGAACCTGGCCACGTCCTCGCCGGGCAGTTCCACCGTGCCCGAGAGCCCGCCCCAGCTGGCGCGCGAGCCGGCGTCACCGCGGTCGAAGGCCGGCGAGACGATGGCGATGGAACTGCCGCCCGCGAAGGGCAGCGTGCTGGTGGCCGTGAAGGCGGGCTGGCCCCCGAACACCTCGTCCAGCGCCGCCCGGAGCGGCTCGGGGCCACGCAGTCGCGTGACGATGCGGCCCCAACCGAAGGAGGGATCGGGTCCGTGGGTGATGTCGTGCTCGAACTCCAGGAACACCTGGGGCATCTGGCGTGGCGCCACCCGCGTCACGGCCGTGGCCCCGCGCAGGCCGCGCTCGTAGCTCACCACCGTGACCCGCAGGGGCAGGGCGGAATCGGAGGACAGCGCCTCGGCATGGGCGCGGAAGCCCGCCTCCATCTCGTTGCCCGACCACCACGCCGCGCCGGCGTAGCCACCGGCGGCGAGGCCGGCGGCCACGCCCCCGGCGATGAGGATCCCCGACTTCTTCATGGCTTTTCTCCCTGCGGATACCCCCCGCAAAGCAAGGGATACGCCGGGGCGGCCCCTCACCGTCGCCATGCGGCGACAAGGAGGGGGCTGGTGCTGCCCCGCCGCGCCGGGCAGCCAAACCTCTGGCTGCGTTCGCGGTCCCACGGTGCGATCATCGATTCCAGAGGGCCGGCCCGCACCGGCACGGCCCCGCCGAAACCGGAGGACGACCCGATGCGCCTGCGCCCCGCCGCGGCACTGCTCGCCGCGACCCTCGGCTGCGCCGCCCTGCCCGCCGCCGCCCAGCCGAGTTTCCTGTGCACCAAGGCGCGCAGCTGGGTGGAGAAGACCGTGTGCGCCTCGGCGCCGCTGGCGGAGCTCGACCTGCAGCTCGCGGTGGCGTACGCCCGCATGCTGAAGGTGGTGTCGGGCCAGGCACGGGCCACGCTCGAGGACGAGCAGCGGCGCTGGTGGGGACGACGCGACGAATGCCGCAAGGCGGCCGACCCGTCCGCCTGCCTCGAGGAACGCTACCGCCACCAGATCGCGGCTTTGGAGTCGCGCCCCGACTATCCCGGGGAATCGCAGGCGCGGACGGTGGAGCTGCCACCCGAGTCCATCGCCACGGCCGGACGCGGCTGGACCCGCGAGCTGTCGCGCTACCGCCGCGCCATCGCCGCCTGCCGCGAGGAAGCACCCGCCCCGCTGGGGAAGGTGCTCTCGGCGTGGCCGGGCACCGAGCCCGACACGGTGACGCTGCGGGTGGTGGACTGGGAACTGCGCGAGTATGTCTGCACCGCCCACGCGGGCGGGCACAAGGTGATCGCCTTCGCCGCGCGCGCCGAGGGCCAGCCACTGCCCCCGGCGGGACCGGTGTACCACCTCGGCACGAAGAAGCCCGCCAGCTGTGCGCAGGCCACCCAGGTCCTGGACGTGAACGGCAAGGCAGCCGGCTGGATCAGCGACGCCGACTGCTGAGCGACCATCCCGGCGAGGACGGCAACCCGCCGCGCGCCCTTCAGAGCGACCCCAGGAAGCGCAGCAGCGCCTCGCGGTCGGCCTTGTCCATCGCCGCGAAGGCATCGCGGGAAGGTCGTGCCTGGCCGCCATGCCAGAGGATCGCCTCGGCCAGCGTGCGCGCGCGGCCATCGTGCAGGTAGGTGGCCTGGCCGTTGACGGTGGCCGTGAGACCGATGCCCCACAGTGGCGGCGTGCGCCACTCCCGCCCGCCGGCAGCGAAGTCGGGACGACCGTCGGCGAGCCCTTCGCCGAGGTCGTGCAGCAGCAGGTCGGTGTAGGGCCGGATGCGCTGGTTCGACAGGGCAGGCAGCCCCGCCACCTCGCCAGTGCGCAGCTCGGGCACGTGGCAGGCCCCGCAGCGGGCCTGCGCGAACAGCACCTCGCCACGACGCACGTCGGCATCGTCGGTGTCGCGCCGCGCCGGCACCGCCGCCGCCCTCAGGTGGAACTCGATGACCGCCCAGCGCACCTGACCCAGCTCGGGTCGTCCCGCCGGCAGGAACTCGCGGCAGTCCTTCTGTACCGCCGGGCAGTTCTGCTCGGGGAAATAGTCGCTCGACACGCCGATGTCGCCGTGGAAGGCCGCGGCCACCTGCTGGCGCAGGTTCGCCACGTTGGCCTTGTGGCCGAAACGGCCCAGCGCGGGTGCGGCCGAGGCGAAGTCCCACACGCGGTTCGGCCGGCCGCGCATGGCGGGGTCAGGGGGGTCCTGCGCGAGGGCGAGGAGTTCGCGCTCCGGCACGGCGTCGAGCAGGCCCAGGCCGACCAGCGGCGGCGCCACGCGCGGAGAGGTGAGCACGGTCCCGTCGAGGTCACCGAAGGCCAGCTTGCGCAGGGCCACCAGCGGACGGCGCAGCGACACCGCCTCGCCGTCCGCAAAGCGCACCTCGCCGGCGTCCTCCCACGCGAGTTCCACGCTGCCTTCCGCGGGAACCACGCCGGGAACGCCCCGGGTCTGAAGCTGGTCGCCATAGTGCGGGTGGGGCAGCGCCGCGCCACGGGCATCCGTACCGGGCACGCTCATCCGCACGATCAGGCTGTGGGCGCCATCGCCCGAGGCCACCGGCGCGCCGCGGCCG
>CAZXJW010000230.1:0-5910 GCA_964641005.1 uncultured Rhodocyclaceae bacterium | reverse complement strand
TCGAATACGTGATGCTGCGCGACGTGAACGATTCCACCGCCCATGCCCGCAGGCTCGTGGACCTGGTGGGCGATCTCGCCTGCAAGTTCAACCTGATCCCCTTCAATCCCTTCCCGGATTCCGGCTTCGAGCGTTCGCGTCCCGATGCCATCGCGGCGTTCCAGGCAGAGCTCATGTCGGCCGGGTTCGTCACCACCGTGCGGCGCACGCGCGGCGACGACATCGACGGCGCCTGCGGCCAGCTCGCCGGCCAGGTCCAGGACCGGACCCGGCGCGGTGCGCGGCGCGAGGCAGAGGTGGCGCGTCCGTGAGGCGCTCCGTGAGGTGGCAGGTGTTCGTGGTCGGCGTGGCAACCCTGCTGGCGGCCTGCGGTTCGCGCGAGCCGCGCCGGGAGGAGCCCCCCCAGCTCCAGCCGCCCCCGGTGCAGCAGCCGGTTCCGGCCAGCGCCAAGGAGCGCGCCCGGGCCCACACCGAGCTGGGTGCCGGCTACTACCAGGTGGCGCAGTACAAGGTGGCGCTGGAGGAGTTCAAGGAAGCGCTCGACATCGACCCGCGCTACGTGCCGGCCCTGAGCATGATGGGCCTGGTGTACATGGAGCTCAAGGACGACGACAAGGCGCGCCAGAGCTTCGAGAAGGCGCTCAAGATCGATCCCTCCGACGCCGACGCGAACAACAACTACGGCCTGTTCCTGTGCAATCGCCAGCGCGAGAAGGAGTCGATCCGCTACTTCGTCGCCGCGGCACGCAACCCCCTCTATTCCAGCCCCCAGGAGGCCTACGCCAACGCCGGGGTGTGCTCGCGCCGTGCCGGCAACACGGCCGAGGCGATGGAGTTCTTCCAGCGCGCGGTGCAGCTCGACCCCGGCTATCCCCGCGCGCTCATCAACCTCGCCCAGCTGCAGTTCGCCGCGGGCCAGTACGAACGTGCCAAGCTGAACCTGTCGCGCTACATGCAGGTCACCAAGACCCCGGACGCCCCGAGCCTGTGGATGGGCGTGCGCATCGAGCGCCAGCTCGGTGACCGGGCGGCCATGATGTCCTACTCCACCCAGCTGCAGCAGCGCTTCCCCGACGCGCAGGAAACCCGCCTGCTGCGCGAAGGGCGCTTCGACTAGCGGGACGCCGAACGTGAGCACGCCCCTGGCCGACGAGCGCGACGGAACCGGGCTGGCCGCCGGTTCCGCGGTGCAGCCGGGTGACCCGCCGGCGGGCGGGCTGCCGTCCGGTGCGTCCGCCGCGACCTCGCCCGGCGACGAGAGCGGGCTTCGCACATCCACCGACTCGACCGCGCCTTCGTCCCCCGCCGCGCCCATCTCCGTCGAGGCCGCCGAACCTTCGCCGCCGGCCGGCCCGACGCCCGGCGAACAGCTGCGCTCGGAACGGGAGCGGCAGGGCCTGAGCGTGGGCGAGGTGGCCCGCCAGCTCAAGCTCGCGACGCGCCAGGTGGAGGCGCTGGAACGCGATGACCACGCTTCCCTGCCGGGCAGCATCTTCGTGCGCGGATTCCTTCGCAACTACGCCCGCGCCCTGGGCCTGGATGCGGACGCGCTGGTCCGCCAGGCCTTCGGGGAATCCGACGCCCCACCCCCGGCGGGACCGGCCGCCGGTGCCACGCCGGCTCCGGCGCCCTCGCCGCTGCAGGACAAGTCGCCGCTGAACGTCCCGGTGGAGTCCGGTGCGCCGCGGCGCCGCGGCGCCGCACCGTGGATCGCGGCGGGCGCGGTGCTCGCCGTGGCGGCGGTGGCGGCCGTGGTGCTGCTGGCGGGCCGGGGTCCCGCCACGCCTTCCTCCACCGAGGTGGCGGTCGGCGGCGCGGGTCCCGCGGCGATCGTCCAGCCGGCCGAGATGCCACCGCCGGCGGCGTCCGCACCGGAGGCCGCCCCGGAAGCGAGCCCGGCGCGCGAAGCCGAGGTGGCGCTCGCGCCGGCGCGGTCCGAGCCCGAGCCCGCGGCCCCGGTGGACGAACCGGTGACTGCGGGGGTGATTGGCACCCGTGGCCCCGAGATGCACTTCAGCTTCAGCCGCGAATCCTGGGTCGAGATCCGCGATGGCGACGGGCGCGTGATCTTCAGCCAGTTGAATCCCGAGGGCAGCGAGCGCGTGATCCGCGGCAAGCCGCCGCTCGAGGTGGTGGTGGGCAATGCCTCCGGGGTGGCGCTGGCCTACCGGGGCAAGTCGGTGGACCTGGGCCCGCACACGCGCACCGACGTGGCGCGACTGACGCTCGAGTGAGGCGATGAACGACGAACTTCTCCGCCGGCGCGTCACGCGCCAGGTACGCGTCGGCCACGTGAGGGTCGGCGGCGATGCTCCCGTGATGGTCCAGTCCATGACCAACACCGACACGGCCGACGCGCAGGCCACGGCGCAGCAGGTGTTCGAGCTGGCGCGCGCGGGATCCGAGGTGGTGCGCATCACCGTCAACACCGCCGAGGCGGCGGCCGCGGTTCCCCACATCCGCGAGCGCCTCGACCGCATGGGCTGCAACGTGCCGCTGGTGGGCGACTTCCACTTCAACGGCCACCGGCTGCTCACCCAGCACCCGGCCTGCGGCGAGGTGCTGGACAAGTACCGCATCAACCCCGGCAACGTGGGCAAGGGTTCCAAGCGCGACGAGCAGTTCGGCACCATGATCGAGATCGCCAACCGCCATGCGAAGCCGGTGCGCATCGGCGTGAACTGGGGCAGCCTGGACCAGGCGGTGCTCGCGCGGCTCATGGACGAGAATGCCGCGCGGCCCGAGCCGCTGGATGCCGGCGCGGTGATGCGCGAGGCGCTGGTGGTCTCGGCGCTGGAGAGCGCCGCCCAGGCCGAGTCCTGGGGCATGCCGGGCGACCGCATCGTGCTCTCGGCCAAGGTGAGCGGCGTCCAGGACCTCATCCGCGTCTACCGCGCCCTGGCATCGCGCTGCGACTATCCGCTGCATCTCGGCCTCACCGAGGCCGGCATGGGCTCCAAGGGGATCGTGGCCTCCACCGCGGCGCTGGCCGTGCTGCTGCAGGAGGGCATCGGCGACACCATCCGCGTCTCCCTCACGCCCGAGCCGGGCGGGGACCGCACGAAGGAGGTGGTGGTGGCCCAGGAGATCCTCCAGACCATGGGCATCCGCGCCTTCGCGCCGCTGGTGATCGCCTGCCCCGGATGCGGCCGGACCACCAGCACGGTCTTCCAGGAACTCGCCGCGCGCATCCAGTCCTACCTGCGCGAGCAGATGCCCGTGTGGCGCGGCCGCTACCCGGGCGTGGAGGACATGCACGTGGCCGTGATGGGCTGCGTGGTGAACGGCCCCGGCGAGAGCAAGCACGCCGACGTGGGCATCAGCCTGCCGGGCACGGGCGAGGTGCCCGTGGCGCCGGTGTTCGTGGACGGCCGCAAGACCGTCACGCTGAAGGGCGAGCGCATCGCCGAGGAGTTCCAGGCGATCGTGGAGGAGTACGTGCGCAACCGCTTCGGCCGCGCCGGCCGGGCCGAGCATGCCGGCGAGGCCTCCACCGCCTGACCAACCGACGCCGCGGCCCCTGGTGCCGGCGGCTCCACAAGAAGACACATGAGCGAGACCATCCAGGCCGTGCGGGGCATGAACGACATGCTCCCGGACGACGCCCCCCTGTGGGAGTTCTTCGAGGACACCGTGCGCGCGTGGCTGTCGCGCTACGGCTACCGCCAGATCCGCACGCCCATCCTCGAGCGCACCGAGCTCTTCGTGCGCTCCATCGGCGAGGTCACCGACATCGTCGAGAAGGAGATGTACACGTTCACGGACAGCCTGAACGGCGAGAGCCTCACGCTGCGGCCGGAGAACACCGCCTCGGTGCTGCGCGCCGTGGTGCAGCACAACCTGCTCTACAACGGCCCGCAGCGGCTCTGGTACATGGGCCCCATGTTCCGCCACGAGCGCCCGCAGAAGGGCCGCTACCGCCAGTTCCACCAGGTGGGCGCCGAGGCGCTGGGTTTCGAGGGCCCGGACGCCGACGCCGAGCTCATCGTCATGGGCGCGCGCCTGTGGCGCGACCTCGGCCTCGAGGACGTTGCCCTGGAGATCAACACCCTCGGCGCTGCCGAGTCGCGCGTTCGCTACCGCGCGCGGCTGGTGAAGTACCTCGAGTCGCGCCACGACGAGCTCGACGAGGATTCGCGCCGCCGGCTGCACTCGAATCCGCTGCGCGTGCTCGACACCAAGAATCCCCACATGCAGGCGCTTGTGGAGCAGGCGCCGCGACTGGTGGACGATCTCGACGAGGTCTCGCTGAAGCACTTCGAGGACCTGCAGCGGCTGCTGCGCCACGCCGGCGTGGACTCGCGCATCAACCCGCGGCTGGTGCGCGGCCTCGACTACTACAATCGAACCGTGTTCGAGTGGGTGACCACCCGGCTCGGGGCGCAGGGCACGGTGTGCGCCGGCGGCCGCTACGACGGCCTGCTGGCGCAGATCGGCGGCAAGCCGGCCCCCGGCGCGGGCTTCGCCATGGGCGTGGAGCGGCTGCTCGCGCTGCTCGCCGAGGGCGGGGTCCGGGCGCCGCAGGGCGGTCCGGACGCCTACCTCGTGTGGAGCGGCGCGGCGGCCGAGCTGCACGCCTGGAGCGTGGCGGAGCGCCTGCGCGCCGCGGGCGTGCGGCTCACCATGCATTGCGGCGGCGGCAGCTTCAAGTCGCAGATGAAGAAGGCCGACGGCAGCGGCGCGCGCTTCGCCGTGATCGTCGGGGAAGACGAGGCGCAGGCGGGGCAGGCGAGCCTGAAGCCGCTGCGCGAGCAATCCGAACAGGCACGGGTCGGCGTGGACGACCTCGCGCCACTGATACTGAATGCAAGGAAGGTGTGAGCCATGGCCGTCTACGATCTCGAGGAACAGGAAAACATCGACGCCCTCAAGGCGTGGTGGAAGCAGTACGGCCGGCTGGTGATCGCCGCGGTCGTGGCCTTCGTGCTGGGCGTGGCCGGCATCCAGGCCTGGCGCCACTGGAAGACAGAGCAGGCGCAGCAGGCCGCGGCCATCTTCGGCGAGCTCGAGGAGGCGGCCACGGCGGGTGACGCGAAGAAGTCCGGCGAGCTTGCCGGACGCATCCGCAGCGAGTTCGGCCGCACCGGCTACGGCGCCCGCGCCGCGCTGGTGGCGGCGAAGTCGAGCTTCGATGCCGGCAAGCCCGACGAGGCGGCCGACTGGCTCGCATGGGCGGCCGACAACGCGAAGGACCCCCAGACCGAGGCGCTCGCGGCACTGCGCCTGGCCGGCGTGCGGCTGGACCAGAAGAAGTATCCCGAGGCGCTCCAGGCCCTCGAGCGCGCCCACCCCGAGCCCTTCGCGGCGCTGTTCGCGGACGCTCGCGGCGACGTGCTGGTGGCACAGGGCAAGCCCGACGAGGCGCGCAAGGCCTACCAGGTGGCGCTGGACAAGCTGCCCAAGTCGAGCGCCTACCGGAACGTGGTGGAGATCAAGCGCGATGCGCTGGGTGGCAGCTGAGATGAGGCTGCGCTGGGTGGCCGCGCTCGGGGCGCTCGCCGTCCTGCTTCTGCCGGCGTGCTCCGATCCGGGGCCGAAGCCGGCCGAACTCAAGGAATTCAAGCCGCTCGCCAAGGCGCGGGTGGCGTGGTCGGTTGCCGCGGGTCCCGCCGGTAATTACGTGTTCACGCCCGCGATCCTGGACGGCGACGTGTTCACCGCCAGCACCGCGGGCGAGGTGACCCGCTTCGACGTGGCCAACGGCAAGCGCAAGTGGCGCGCAGAACTGCCCAAGAAGACCGTGCTCTCCGGCGGGGTCGCGGCCGGCGGCGGCCTCGTGCTGGCCGCGACGGCCAAGGGGGCCGTGCATGCCTGGAGCCCCGACGGCAATCCGCTGTGGCAGGCGCAGGTCTCCAGCGAGGTGCTGAGCGTGCCGGCCACCAGCGACGGCGTGGTGGTGGTGCGCAGCGG
>CAZXJW010000229.1:0-5910 GCA_964641005.1 uncultured Rhodocyclaceae bacterium | reverse complement strand
GCGCTGCCACAGCCGCCCGCCCGCGAGGCGCTGGGCGGGATCGTGCGGGTTGCGCGCCACCACGATGCCGTAGGCGGCGGCGGTGCCCACGTGGACCTTGCGCGTGGCGTCCAGCCAGCCGGCGTCGCTGGACTCCATGGACATGGCGGGCAGCATCTTCACCAGCGCCAGCAGCGCTGGCGGCATGCCGGTGGCGTCCAGGGTCACGCCGTCGCGGTGCGCCTGGAGAGCCTGCCAATTCATGCGGAACCAGCGCCAGCTGTCGGCGGACTGCTCGCGGTCCGCGATGATGGCCTCGGTGGCGGCGACGATGCCATCCCCGGCGCGGGTGCGCTCCGCGGGCGTGCGCAGCCAGCGCACCGCCACGTCGGGCAGCCCTTCGCCGAGCGCATCCATGGATGCGAATAGCGAGTCCTCCAGGGCCCGGCCGGGGTCGTAGGCGCCCCGGTGGGTGTGGCGGCGGGCGATGGCATCGTAGAGCGGGTGGGGCTTCGGCTCGGCGCGCGACAGCGCGATGCGCGCGGCGAGCGCCGGCGCCGCGGCGTCGGGAACCGTGGCCACGGTGGCGTTCCAGCCCAGCGCCGGCGCGGCCACCGCCAGGTTCTCCAGCGCGCAGCCCACGCCCATCCACTGCTCGCGGCGCAGCGGGTCGATGGTGCCGATGTGGCGGTTCGTGTCCACCCGCAGCTCGATGCCGTCGGCGCGCACCCGGAACAGCCATGGCTGGGTGTTGTGGGGGCTGGCGGCCAGGGTGGCGGCGTGCACCAGCGCGAGGGGCGTGGGTTCGCCGGGCGGCGGCCAGCGGGACCACGGCTCGTAGGCCGGGCCGGTGCCGCGGGCGAACACGCCCTGGGTGCTAGCCCGCCACCCGCCGCCAGCCACGGCAGCGACGGCCACCACCCCGGTGGCCTGCAGGATGCGCCGGCGTGTGGGATTCATCGGCCAGCCCTCTTGAGCGGCGGGATCAGCATCGTCATTGTGGTCGTCCGGTGTGATTTACGATCTTTCCATGTTAGGCACCTGCACGCCGCCACGCTTGCCGCGCGGCGCCAGCTTCTTGTGATCCTGCGCCATGACCGCTGACGTACCGCTGGTGCCGGCCGCCGGCCTGCGCGCGCTACTGGCGGGGCTGCGCGAGCTGGGCCTCGACGCGGACAGCATCGCCGCGGCCCTCGGTGGCGAGCCACCCGCCGATTCCGCCGCGCTCGTCCCCGTGGCGCTGTACGAGCGTGCGTGGACCGAAGCGGCCCGCGCCTACCGGGGGCCCGCCCTGGCGACGGCTGCCGGACTGGCCATCCCCTTCGGCGCGTTCGGCATGATCGACTACCTGTGCGGCAGTGCAGCCACCGTCGCGGGCGGCTTCGAGTCCCTGGTGCTGCATTACCGGCTGGTGGCAACGGACAACCGGGTGGAAGTCGATTCGATCCCCGGAGGCCGGCGGGTGGCGGTGCGCCCGCTGGTTCCGATCGAACCCTACGTGGACGAGTTCACCCTCGGGGTGCTGGTGGGCCGGTTTCGCCGCCTCACCGACGGGGCGTTCAGGCCTTCCCGGCTGCTGCTGCGCGGCGACGTGGACGACGCGGCGGCACGCACCGCGCTGCTCGGCTGCCCGGTGGTGGCGGGGCAGCCCGTTTCGGCGCTGGAGGTCGGCGAGGCACAGTGGAAACTGCCGATCCCGCGCGCCGACCCGTTCCTGCACGCCCTGCTGGAACGGCTCGCGGCCGAGGAACTGTCCCACGCGTCGGACGGCACGCCCCTCGAATCGGCGCTGCGCGCACGCCTGCGCAGCGCGCTCGCTGACGGCGACGCCGACGTGGCGCGCATGGCGCGGCTCATGGGCCTGTCGGTGCGCACGCTGCAGCGTCGCCTCGCCGATGCGGGGCGCAGCTTCGCAGCCGTGGTGGACGACTTCCGCCGCGAGGAGGCGGCGCGCCTGCTGTCCGATCCGGCGCTCGCGCTGTCGCGCGTGGCGGAGCGCCTCGGTTACGCGGAGCAGGCCTCGTTCACGCGTGCGTTCACGCGCTGGTATGGCGCTCCACCCGGGAAGTGGCGGCACGCGCCGGGAACCGCGGGGCGATGAGCGCGCGCCACCGGGGTTCGATGCGCCCCGGGACGGCGGGGGCCCGCGAGATGATGATGCCATACGACCCCGCGGATCAGGCAACCATCACCTCCTCCGGCGAGCGCCGCTGCACGGGGCCGGGGACGAGCCGTCACGGAAGGCGGCCGAATCGTCTTCGCAGCGTCTCCACCACGGCCTGGTCCGCAGTGCGGCTGACGAGGGCCACGGGTGAATAGCCGGTACGAATCGCGCGGCGTAGCGTCAGACCCAGCAGCACGGCAGTTATCCCGAAGTTCTGCCAGCTCACCAGCGGCCACTGCCCGGTCCATGTGATGGAGGGTTCCATGGAGAACGGAGCCAGGTAGTGAATTCCCCACAGGTCCTCGGCCGTGGTGCCGCGCGAGCCCAGTACGTCGCCCAGGAAGTGCAGGTGCACCGCGATCAGCGAGCCGATGGCGCCGCGCACCCGGTCGTCGCAGAGCCACGCAGCCAATGCACAGAACACCACGACAGCCGGCAGCCCGTGCCCGTAGACCCGGTGCCAGGCCTGGTAGAGGTCGGTCTCGGGTAGTCCCGTCGCCCGGGTGACGAAATCCACTACGATCCCGAGGCCGTCCACGTCCGGCGCAAGGCCGGCAAGCACCACCACTGCCTTGTCGCGGCTGGACGCCACACCCCTCTCCAGCACGATCCAGCCTGCTAGGCAGTGTGTGATGGGGCTCACGCTGGCGCAGATCCCGTCGCTCGCAGTGACAAGGTCTGCCCCCGGGGCCTTCAGGCCGCCGGGCCCCGCAGGTCCTGGGCCCACTCGCCCGCATTGCGCAGCGATGCCTCGTGCGGCGGATCGCGCCAGGGCTCGCGCAGCGCATCCGCGGTCCAGGCCTGCATGGAGGGCAGATGGAGCAGGCGCGTGCAGTACTCGCTCGCCGACGAGGAGAGCGCCAGGCCGTAGGTCTGGACACGGTAGGCCACCGGGCAGAAGAAAGCGTCCACGGCGGTGAATGCACGGCCCGCGAGGAAGGGGCCGCCGAAGCGGCGCAGCCCCTCGCTCCACAACGTATCGATGCGCGA
This sequence comes from uncultured Rhodocyclaceae bacterium, assembly GCA_964641005.1. Lineage (GTDB taxonomy): Bacteria > Pseudomonadota > Gammaproteobacteria > Burkholderiales. The sequence goes on along the minus strand of CAZXJW010000229.1, from coordinate 2,777 downwards.
CACGTCGGACTGCAGTTCTGGCGGGAACTCGGCCAGGCGGATGCGCAGGCCCACGGCCATGGCGCAGCGCGAGCGCAGCACCCCGAAGCCCGAGTGCATCTCGGCGGCGGCACAGCGCGCCCACGAGCGCGCCGCGCCGTCGGCGGGCCACACGCCCGGGTGCCGCTCGGCCAGGTACTCGGTAATGGCGAGAGAGTCCCACACGGTGGTGTCGCCGTCCTCCAGCAGCGGCACGCGGCCGGTGGGCGAGAAGTCGTGGAAGCGCTCCTGCCCGAAGGGGTGAATACGCTCCTCGAAGCCGATGCCCAGTTGGCGCATCAGCGCCCAGGGACGCAGCGACCAGGACGAGTAGTTCTTGTTGGCGATGTGAAGGACGTACATGGCGGCTCCCGGGAAAACTCCTTGCGAAGGGGATTATCGGCGCACGGAAAACCCCTTGCGAAGGGGATTTTCCAAAAAACACCTTCGCAAGGGGTTTTCGGGTCAGGGGAAGGCGGCGATGGCCGCGATGACGGCGTCGCGGCTGTCCACGTGGGGGGAGTGGCGGCAGTCGGGCAGCGTGAGCACGCGGGCGCCGCCGGGCACCTGGCGGGCGATGGCGTCCACCTGGGCGCGGGTGCCGTACTGGTCGTCCTCGCCCTGGATCACCAGCACGGGGCAGGCGATGCGCGGCAGGTACTCCTCGATGTTCCAGGCGCGGAAGTCGGGATGCAGCCAGATGTCGTTCCAGCCGCGGAAGGTGCTCTCCACCTCGTCGTGGTAGCGGCCGAGCCGGCGCGGAAGGTCGGTGGTGGTCCAGGCCACCTTCGCCTCGGCGATGCTGGCCACGGTGAGGTCCTCCACGAACACGTGCGGCGCCATGGCCACCACGCCGCGCACGGCGTGGCCGGCACCGGCGTGGATGAGCGCGATGCTGGCACCGTCGCTGTGGCCCACCAGCAGCGGCTCGGTGATGCCCAGCGAGCGCAGCACCTCGGGCAGCACCTCCAGGGCCTCGCGATGCATGTAGTCCACGGCGCGCGGTGCCTCGAGGCGGTCGGAGCGGCCGTAGCCGTGGCGCGAATACACCACCGCCGCGCTGCCGGTGGCGGCCGCCACGGCGTCGGGGAAATCCTTCCACAGGGCCGTGGAGCCCAGCCCCTCGTGCAGGAACACCAGCGCGGGCTTCGCGGCATCACCGGCGATGCGGCGGTACTCGAGGCGGTGACCGCCGGCGTGCAGGAACTGGGTGGTTTCGGTCATGGGTACCGTGGATGGCAAGCGATCGATGCAGGCGGAATGGAATCAGCCCCCGGTGGAGCGAGTCCCTGGAGCAGCGCGGTCAGACCCCGAGGTGCGCATGAGCCACCTCGGGCTGCTCCCGCAGCGCAGCGCTCGCGCCCTCGAAGGCCACGCGCCCCTTCACCAGGATCACGCAGCGGTCGGTGACGGCGTTCACGGCCGCGAAGTTCTTGTCCACGATCACCGTGGCGATGCCGCTTGCGCGGATCTCGTCCACGATGCGCCAGATGTCGCGCGCCACCAGCGGCGCGAGACCCTCGGTGGCCTCGTCGAGGATCAGCAGGTCGGGATTGGTCATGAGCGCGCGGCCGATGGTGAGCATCTGCTGCTCGCCGCCGGAGAGCTGCTGTCCGCCATGGGACAGCCGCTCGGACAGCCGCGGGAAGGCGTGCATCACGCGCTCGAAGGTCCAGTCACGCCGGCCGTGCACGCCGGCGCGCGCCGCCATCACCAGGTTCTCGCGCACGCTCAGGTTGGGGAAGATGCCGCGCCCCTCCGGGACCCAGGCGATGCCCTGGCGCGCCACGCGGTGCGGCGCCGCGCCGGTGGACTCGCGGCCGCGCACCCGCACCTCGCCGCCGCGCGGCCGCAGGAGGCCCATCATCGCCTTGAGCAGCGTGGTCTTGCCCATCCCGTTGCGGCCCATCAGGCCCACGGACTCGCCGGCATGCACGCGGAAGTCCACGCCGTGCAGCACGCGGCTCGCGCCATAGCCGGCCTCCACGCCGCGCGCCTCGAGCAGCGGTTCGCGCTCAGGCATGGTGTTCCTCGCCGAGATAGGCCCGGCGCACTTCCGGATGATCGCGCACGACCGAAGGCGCCCCGCTGGCGATGACCCGGCCGTTGGCCATGACCGTGAGCGTGTCGGCGAGTGCGAACACCGCGTCCATGTCGTGCTCCACCAGCACGATGGCGTGGTCGGGCCGAAGCTTCTGCAGCAGCGCCACGATGCCGGCGGATTCCTCGGCGCCCATGCCGGCGAGCGGCTCGTCGAGCAGCAGCACGCGCGGATTGGTGGCGAGCGCCATGGCGATCTCCACCTGGCGCTGCTCGCCGTGGGAGAGCACGGCCACCACCGCGTCGCGGCGCGCCTCGAGGCCGGCGGCGGCGAGCGCGCGCTCCGCGGCCGCGTTCACGCCCGCGAAGGATGCCGCCGGCTTGATGAAGCGCATGGACGTGGGCAGCCGCGACTGCGCCGCCAGCCGGCAGTTCTCGAACACGGTGAAGGGCAGGAACACGTTGGTCTTCTGGTAGCTGCGGCCCAGCCCGAGGTGCGAGCGGCGATCCGGGCCGAGGCGCGACACGTCGTGGCCGTCGAGCAGGATGCGCCCGCCCGTGGGCGCGAGATCGCCCGAGAGCAGGTTCACCAGCGTGCTCTTGCCCGCGCCGTTCGGGCCGATCACCGCGTGCACCTCGCCCATGGCCACGGACAACGACACGCCGTCCACGGCGGCCAGGCCGCCGAAGCGGCGCGACAGGTTCTCGGCCGACAGCAC
>CAZXJW010000228.1:0-5929 GCA_964641005.1 uncultured Rhodocyclaceae bacterium | reverse complement strand
TCGAGATAGTCCACGCCGTCGTACCCCAGGACCTCGTGGTAGATGCGTTGCCGCGCCCGCAGCGCCTCCACCATGCCCGCGCGATGCGCCACCACCAGCCAGCCCTCCGGCTGGGGCTCGCAGTCGATGGCCTCGTCGCGGACCAGGCTGCGCACCGTGTCCACCGCCTCCACCCCGAGCCCGATGGAGCGGCGCGCGGCCTCCAGCCCCCAGCGGCGGATGCGCTCCTCTAGACCGAGCTTGCCCACGGAGATGAGCGCGAAGCCGCTGTTGCGTCCGCTCGCGCCCCAGCCCACGGTGTTCGCCTCCAGCAGCGCCACCTGCACGCCGTGGACGCTGGCCAGGCGCAGCGCCGCCGCGAGCCCCGTGTAGCCGCCGCCGATGACGGCCACGTCCACGGCCAGGTCGCCGGCGAGCGGCGCGGCCGGCGACGGCGCCGGCCCGGCGGTCCGTTCCCAGTAGGGCGACGCCGACAAGCTCAAGCGGACCCGCTCCGCGACCGGCGCGTCAACGGATCAACCATGCGTTGAAGCGCTGGGTGAGCGCCGCGTCGTTCTTCCCCCACCACTCGTTGTCCGCCTTGACCAGTCCGGCCACGTAGTCGGGATGGGTGGTGAGCGACTTCGCCGCCTGGGCGTCGATGCGCTCGAAGGCCTTTCGGTTCACGGGGCCGTAGCTCACGAAGCGCGTCTGCGCGGCCTGCTGCTCGGGCCTCGTGGCGAAGGCGAGGAACTTCATGGCGTTGTCCAGGTGCGGCGCGCCCTTCGGGATGGCCCACCAGTCGCCCGAGAGCAGGCCCTGGTTGCGCTCCACGCCGATGGGCGCGCCCTTGGCGATGGCGCCCACCACCTCGCCGTCCCAGATGGCCGCCAGGTCCACCTCGCCGTTGGCGAGCAGCTGCGTGAACTGGGCCCCCGAGGTCCACCACGCGGTGACGTGCGGCTTGATGCGATCGAGGCTGCGGAAGGCGCGCTCCACGTCCAGCGGGTAGAGCTTCTCCGGCGGCACCCCGTCGGCCATGAGCGCCATCTCCAGGTTGCCGAAGGGCACCTTGCGCAGCGAGCGCGGGCCGGGAAAGCGCTTCACGTCCCAGAACTCGGCCCAGCTGCGCGGATGGTTGGCGGCGCTCCAGCGGCGCGTGTGGTAGCCGATGCAGGTGGCGAACATGTCGCAGCCCACGCCGAAGGGATGCACCGCCGAGGGCAGCAGGTCGGCGGTGGGCACCCGCACAGCATCCACGGCCTCGAGCAGCTTCTCGCGCGCGCCGGTGATCACGTGCCGGTCGCCCACGTTGACGATGTCCCATTCCACGCGCCTGGCCTCGACCATGGCCTTGATGCGCGACAGCGGATCCTCGAAGGTGGTCTCGATCACGCGAATGCCCGTGGCCTTCGCGAAGGGCTCGAAATGCGCCTTGCGCAGCGCCTCCTGGTAGGGGCCGCCCCAGGAGGCCACCACCAGTTCGCCGGCGCCGGCGGCGCGTGCGCGCGGCAGGCCGGCCAGGCTCAGGCCCGCCAGGCCGGCCGCCCTCAGGAAACCGCGCCGTCCCGTGCCGGCGCCGCCAGACGATGCCTTGTCTTCCATGGTCGCTTCCCCCCTGTGCTGGCCTTCACCCCGGTCCGGCGCCCTCGCCATCCGGCGCGGCGCCGGCCATGCGCTCGGCGCGGCGTCGCAGCCACGCCACCGCGATCATAAGTGCAAGCGACACCGCCACCAGCAGCGTGGAGGCGGCCGCCAGCGTGGGGTCGATCTCCGAGCGCAGCCCCTCCCACATGCGCCGCGGCAGCGTGGTGGTGCGCGTGCCCCCCACGAACAGCGCCACCACCACCTCGTCCCAGGAGGTGATGAAGGCGAGCAACGCCCCGGTGATCACGCCGGGCCGGATGAGCGGCAGCAGCACGTGGCGGAACGCCCGCCACGGCGTTGCGCCCAGGCTGAGCGCAGCCTGCTCCAGGCGCGGGTCCACCCGCACCAGCGTGGCCGACACGGTGACGATGACGAAGGGCAGCCCGAGCCCGGCGTGGGCCAGCACCAGCCCGGTGAAGGTGCCCGCGAGCCCGAGCCGCGCGTACACCGCGTACAGCGCGATGGCCAGCACCACCACGGGGACGATCATGGGCGAGACCAGGAAGCCCACCAGCAGCGCCTTGCCGCGGAAGCGGCTGCGCGCCAGGCCCAGCGCCGCCGCCGTGCCCAGCGCGGTGGCCAGCACAGTGGCGAGCACGCCCACCCGCAGGCTCGTCCACAGCGCCGCGGTCCATTCCTCCGAGCCCAGGAAGCGCTCGTACCACTGCAGCGAGAAGCCGCGCGGCGGGAAGTCGAGGTAGAGCGAATCGCTGAAGGACAGCGGCACCACCACCAGCACGGGCAGCACCAGGAACAGCAGCACCAGTGCGGCCGTCGCGCCCAGCACCGTCGAGGCGGCCCGGCCCGGCGAGGCCCACGCGCGGTCCGCGCTCACGCCACGCCCTCCCAGAGCCGCCCCAGCCCCACCACCCGCGCGGCGAGCACCAGCACCGCCAGCGTGGCCGCCAGCAGCGTCACCGCCAGCGCCGAGGCGAAGCCCCAGGCCAGCAGTTCGGTCACCTGCTGGGTGATCAGCATGGACACGGTGAGATCCTTCGCCCCGCCCAGCAGCGCGGGCGTGACGTAGAAGCCCAGTGCCAGGATGAACACCAGCAGCGCGCCCGCCAGCACGCCGGGCAGCGTGAGCGGCACCCAGATGCGCACGAACGCCGTGAACGGGCCGGCACCAAGGCTGCGTGCGGCCTTGAGCACCGAGGGATCCAGCCGCTCCATCACGCTCCACAGGGGCAGCACCAGGAAGGGCAGCAGGATGTGGATCATGCCCACGTGGGTGGCGAAGCCGGTATGCAGCAGCCGCAGCGGCTCCTCCGCGAGCCCCAGGGCCATGAGTGCCTGGTTGACGATGCCGTAGCGGCCCAGCATCACCATCCAGGCGTAGGTTCGCACCAGCAGGCTGGTCCAGAACGGCAGCAGCACCAGGGCCACCAGCAGCATCCTCCAGCCGCCGCGGCTGCGCGCCAGCGCCCAGGCCACCGGCCAGCCCAGCACCACGGTGGCGAGCGTCACGGTCGCGGCCAGGCCGAAGGTGGAGGCGAGCACGCGCAGGTAGACCTCGGCCGTGGCGATGGTCACGTAGTTGCCGATGCCCGGCTCGGGATCGGTGAGGCTGCGCACCACCACCAGCGCGAGTGGCACCGCGAACACCACCGCGAGGAACAGCGTGGCGGGCGCTAGCAGCAGCAGGCGCCCCGACCCGTCGCGCGCCGCCGCGCTCACGCCGGCGCCCCGAAGGCCACCACCGCCGCCGCCGGAAAGCCCAGCCGGACCGCCTCGCCCGGCGCCGGCACCGCCGTGCCCCGCTGCACCTTCACCGTGAGCGCCTCGCCGCGCGCCGGCCGCACCAGCAGGCGAAGCGACTCGCCCAGGTACACCACCTCCTCCACCACCGCCTCGATCACGTTGTCCGCGGGTGCGGCCGCGGCCAGCAGGGCGATGCGCTCCGGCCGGATCGCGAGGCTCACGTGTCCGCCTGGCGCAGGCGCGCCCGCGTCCCGGGCCGCCAGTTCCAGTCCGGCGTCCGTGCGCACCACGACGTGGCCATGGCCGGCGCCCAGCACGGTGCCCTGCAGCGCATTGCACTCGCCGAGGAAACCCGCCACGAAGGCCGTGGCCGGGCGCTCGTAGATCGCCTCGGGCGCAGCCGCCTGCTCGATGCGCCCGCGGTTCATCACCGCGATGCGGTCGGACATGGCGAGCGCCTCCTCCTGGTCGTGGGTGACGTGGATCACCGTGAGCGAGAGCTCGCGCTGCAGGCGCTTGATCTCGAACTGCATGGCCTCGCGCAGCTTGCGGTCCAGCGCGCCCAGCGGCTCGTCCATGAGCAGCAGCGGCGGCTCGAAGACGATGGCGCGCGCCAGCGCCACGCGCTGCTGCTGGCCGCCGGAGAGCTGGTGCGGCATGCGCCCGCCCAGCCCCTCCAGGCGGATGAGCGCCAGCGCGCGTTCCACGCGCTGCGCCACCTCCGCGGCCGGCCGGCGGCGCATGCGCAGCGGGAAGGCCACGTTGTCGGCCACGCTCATGTGCGGGAACAGGGCGTAGTTCTGGAACACCATGCCGATGCCGCGCTGGTGGGGCGGCCGGCGCGTGACCGGCTCGCCGCCGATCACCACCTCGCCGCGGACCGGCGCGAGGAAGCCCGCGATCATCATCAGGGTGGTGCTCTTGCCCGAACCCGAGGGACCGAGCAGGCTCACGAACTCGCCCGCGGCCACCTCGAGGGACACGTCGTGCACCACCGGCGTGCCGCCGAAGTCCTTGCACAGGCCCTCCAGGCGCACCGCGGCGCCCCGGACCGCGCTCACGGCTGCAGCGCGGCCGCCGCGTTGAACTGCTGCCACATGGCGGCGTAGGCCGGATCGCCCTGCACGGCGAAGGGCCGGCTGGACAGCCGCGCGAGCCAGCGGTCGGCAGCCTCGTCGGCCAGGCGCCAGCACTCGGTGACGAAAGCCTGCTTCTCCGCGACGCTGCCCTTCATCACCCGGGGGCCTTCGGCGAAGAAGCGGTCCTCCAGGGCGTCGAACTCGGCGCGCAGCGCGGGCTTCACGGCACGATAGTCGGCCATCACGCGCCGGTGCAGCCGCTCGTACTTCCACCAGTAGGCGCCGGGCGTGTCGGTCTCGCGCGGCATGGGGCCCAGGTCGGGCAGGTCCACGCCGCAGAACACCGGTTTCAGGATCTGCACGTCAGGCCCCGAGGCCGCGCTGGCCCAGCCCATCACGTGGCCATCCTTCGCCACGCTGATCAGCGCGCCGGTGGCCTGCCAGAAGCGGAACTCGTAGGGCGCGGCATGCATGCAGATGCGCGTGGGCCGCTCGCCCTGGAAGGGGTGGTAGCCGGGATCGTCGCCCGTGTAGCGCAGCAGGTCGGCCATGGTGCGCACCGTGATGCGCCCGGCATGCCGGGCGAGGAAGTCGTGGGAGGCCTTCTGCCGCTCGTCGGGCGCGGTGCAGAAGCTCTTCGCCTCGTCGGTGAAGCGGGCGCGGAAGTCCGCCTTCGGCCCGGGCTCGCCCTGCAGCGACGAGCGGTACCAGTCGTCGCGGATGCTGTGCACGTTGGAGATGCTGGCGAAACCCTTGACGCGCTTCGCGGCCCAGTGCCGCCCGGCGGTCTGGATCTCCACCGCGCCCTTCATGTCCGAGACGATGAAGCCGCCGTCGAAATGGCTGTTGCCGCGCAGCTCGCAGTTGCCGCCCTGGCCATACTCCTCGAGCAGGCCGGCGATCACGTCCACCGCCTCCTCGCAGTTGCGGGCGCGCTCCAGCATCAGGCGCAGGTGGTCGATGAGCATCACGCCATCGCCCTCGGAGGGCTGGTTGGTGAACACCGCCTCGTTGCCGCAGGCCACCCCCCACTCGTTGAAGCCGATCTCCGCACCGTAGGTCCAGAACGACTTGTCGAGCACCACGTCCCAGGTGGTGCGCGGCTGGGGGATCACGCGGTGGCTCACCCGGACCTGGGCGCCCTCGCCCCAGTCGCGGCGAGGGAAGCGCACCAGGTGCTGGGCCTCGTTGATCTCGGTGTCGGCGTTCTTGGCCAGCAGCACTGCGCCGTCGGCGGTGCTGTCGGACAGGGCCACGAAGGTGTCGCACATGGTGGGTCTCCGGGGTCGCGGTTCAGGGGTCGGGGTTCGGGAGGTGGCTTCTCAAGGCGGGGCTTGCCGTGGCGTCATCGTGGCACCGGACCTTCACGATGCCGCGAAGTGGCAGGCCGCCACGTGCGTCGCTGACAGCGCGCGCCGCGGCGGCACGCCCGACCGGCAGGACTCGGCGGCCTGCGGGCAGCGCGGTGCGAAGGCGCAGCCCTCGCGTGGCGTGCCCAGGTCGGTGGCGGGCTGCACGCGCCG
>CAZXJW010000227.1:0-5955 GCA_964641005.1 uncultured Rhodocyclaceae bacterium | reverse complement strand
CGAGCACCGCGTTGTACTCGTCGTAGAAGCGGCGGTGCGCCTCGGCGCTCTCGCCATCGCCCACCACGAGGTGGCTGAAGAAGTCGCGGTGCGCCTCCACGTGCCGGTGGGCATTCATGGCGATGAAGCTGGCGTGCTGCAGGAAGCCGGGGTACACGCGGCGGCCGAAGCCCGGGTAGCGGGCCGGCACGCGCTGGATCACGCGGCTCTCGAACCAGGACAGCGGCCGGCCGGTGGCGAAGTTGTTCACCACCGTGGGGCTGCGGCGCGTGTCGATGGGGCCGCCCATCATGGTCATGGTGCGCGGGGCGATGGGATCGTCCGCATCGGCCATCAGCGACACGGCAGCCAGAACCGGCACGGTTGGCTGGCACACCGAGATCACGTGCACGTCGGGGCCGAGCAGGCGGATGAACTCCTGCACGTAGTGCACGTAGTCGTCGAGGTGGAAGGGCCCCTCGTGCACGGGCACCAGGCGCGCGTCGAGCCAGTCGGTGATGTAGACCTCGTGCTCGGGCAGCATGGTGCGCACGGTGTCGCGCAGCAGGGTTGCGTGGTGTCCCGACAGCGGCGCCACGATGAGCACGCGCGGGTCGTCTCGCTTCACGCCCTCGCGCCGGAAGTGCAGCAGGTGGCAGAAGGGCTTGCGCACCACCTTGTCCACGTGCACCGGCACGGGCTTGCCGGCCACGGTGGTGGTGGGGATGCCCCACTCGGGTTTCTCGTAGCGTCGCACCAGGCGCGTGACCAGCTCGTTGGCCGCGGCGAGGCTGCGCGAGGTGGGCAGGTAGGCCCAAGGGCTCTGGGGATGGCTGAACAGCGCCTGGTTCGCCGAAGCAGCGGCGGCGAAGGGCGCGAGCATGGTGTGCTGCAGCTCGTGCAATGCGTAGAGCATGGATCCGTAACCTCCGTGCAATGCCCGAAAGCCTCCCGCGGGCACGCAACTCATTGTTATTGAGTTACTTTTTGCTCAACCACTCGTCACTCTATAGAGCGGTTCGGGGTGGCGTCAAGGTGCTGCGACGCACCACCGACGCCCCCTGTGTCAATCAACGGCCAGGGGAGGCTCGCTCATGAGGGCAATCTGCTCGCGCAGTGCCAGCACGTGGTCCTGCCAGAAGCGCGGGCCGGCGAACCACGGGAAGCTCGCCGGGAAGGCCGGGTCGTCCCAGCGCCGCGCAAGCCAGGCCGCGTAGTGCATCAGGCGCAGCGTGCGCAGCGCCTCGATGACCTGCAGCTCGGCGCGGTCGAAGGACCGGAACAGCTCGTAGCCCTCCAGCACCACGGACAGCTGGTGGGACTGCGCGGCCGCGTCGCCGGAGAGCAGCATCCACAGGTCCTGCACCGCGGGCCCGGTGCGCGCGTCGTCCAGATCCACGAAGTGCGGGCCCTCGTCGGTCCAGAGCACGTTGCCGCCGTGGCAGTCGCCGTGCAGGCGCAGGGATGCCACGGAGCCGGCGCGCTCGAAGCACGCCTGCGCGGCCTCCAGCGCCTGGGCGGCCACGGCCCGGTAGGCGGGATCGAGCTCGGGCGGCACCACGCCGGCGGTGAGCAGCCAGTCCATGGAGTCGCGCCCGAAGCCCTGCACGTCAAGGCGCTCGCGGGCCTCGAAGCGGCCGCGCGCGCCCACCACGTGCAGGCGCGCGAGGAAGGTGCCGATGCGGCGCAGCACGTCGTCGCGATCGAGCTCCGGCGCGCGTCCGCCGCGCTTGGGATAGAGCGCGAAGCGGAAGCCGCCGTGGTCGTGGAGCGTGCGCGCGTCGGCGCCGGGCAGCGGCGCCACCACGGGCACGTCGGCCGCCTCGAGCTCCAGCGCGAAGGCGTGCTCCTCGAGAATGGCCGCCTCGCTCCAGCGCGCCGGGCGATAGAACTTGGCCACCACCGGCGGGCCTTCGTCCAGGCCGACCTGGTAGACACGGTTCTCGTAGCTGTTGAGCGCCTGCAGGCGGCCGTCGCAGCGCAGGCCGGTGGACTCCACCGCATCGAGGATGAGATCGGGCGTGAGACGCTCGAAGGGGTGGGCTTCGCCCGATGCGGAAGGATTCATTGCCGCATTCTACGGGCCGACCCGCGTGCTAGATTGGCTGCCTCCCGCGATCCTCCGGAACCGACGCCATGCCGCTCCTGCGCGCCCTGCTCGCCGCTGCCCTCCTCGCCCTCTCCACCGCCCCCGCATCCGCCGCCGATGCGCCCTGCACGGCAGGCCTCGCCACCACGGAGGCGATGATCCCCTCCGACACGCCCGGCATCTCGCTGTACGTGCGCAACAAGCGCTCCGCCTGCGCCGCCGCGCAGCCCAGGCGCGTGCTGCTCTACGTGCACGGCGCCACCTATCCCTCCGAGACCGCCTTCGACCTGCCGCTGGGCGGGCAGTCGTGGATGGAGTACATCGCCTCGCACGGCTGGGACGTGTGGCTGGTGGACCTGCGCGGCTACGGCCGCAGCACGCGCCCGCCCGAGATGGACCGGCCCGCCACCGAGAACGGCCCCATCGTCACCACCGACGTGGCCATCCGCGACGTGTCGACCGCCGTGGAGCACGTGCGCCGCGTCACCGGTGTGGAACGCGTGTCGCTTCTGGGCTGGTCGTGGGGCACCACCATCATGGGCGGCTATGCCGCGGCCAACAATGACCGCGTGGAGCGCCTCGTGCTGTTCGCGCCGGTGTGGCTGCGCACCACGCCCAGCCCGCTGGCGGGCAGCGGACCGCTGCCGGCCTATCGCACCGTGACGAAGGACGCGGCCCGAGCCCGCTGGCTCGCCGGCGTGCCCGAGGATCGCAAGGCGGGGCTGATCCCGGAGGGCTGGTTCGAGCAGTGGGCGGACGCCACCTGGGCCACCGATCCGCAGTCCGCCACCTCCGGCCTGCTGCGCGCGCCCAACGGCGTGATCCGCGACCTGCGCGAATACTGGTTCGCGGACAAGCCCGCCTACGATCCCTCGCGCATCACCGCGCCCACGCTCATCGCCGTGGCCGAGTGGGACCAGGACACCCCGCCCTACATGGCGCAGGCGGTGTTCTCGAAACTCACCGGCGCGCCCTGGCGGCGCCTGGTGACCATCGGGGAGGGCACCCACACGGTGGTCATGGAGCGCAACCGCCGGCAACTTTTCCGGGAGGTGCAGCTGTTCCTGGACGAGCCGGCGCCGGCGCCCTGATCACCGCGCCAGCCGGATCCCCGTGAACTGCCACCGCGCACCGGGCGGGAAGAAGTTGCGGTAGCTCGCGCGCGCATGTCCCGCGGGCGTGGCCAGCGACCCGCCGCGCAGCACCATCTGCCCGGACATGAACTTGCCGTTGTACTCGCCCACCGCGCCGGGCGCGGTGCGGAAGCCCGGATAGGGGGCGTAGTCGCTGGCGGTCCACTGCCAGGCCGTGTCCTCGCGCTGGCGCAGCGCCGCGCGGGCCGCCGCGAGCTCCCACTCGAACTCCGTGGGCAGCCGCGCGCCGGCCCAGCGCGCATAGGCGTCCGCCTCGTACCAGCTCACGTGCAGCACCGGCGAGGCCGGGTCGGGCGTGCGCGCTCCCGCCAGCGTGAAGGCCTGCCATTCACCTTCGGCGAGCGCCATGTACTGCGGCGCCTGCCAGCCCTCCGCCTGCACCGCGTCCCAGCCGGCCGACATCCACAGTTCGGGGCGACGGTAGCCGCCGTCGTCCATGAAGGCGAGGTACTCGCCCCAGGTGACCAGGGCGTCGGCCACCTCGAAGTCCTCGATCCAGGTCCGGTGCCGCGGCAGTTCGTTGTCGAAGCAGAAGCCGCCGCCCGCGAAGCCGCACTCCACCAGGCCCCCGGCCACCGGCAGCCAGCGCGCCGGCACCGCGGCGGGCGGCGGGTCAACGCCCTCGCCCCAGGCGGGCAGCAGCGGATTGCACGACAGCAGGTGCTTCACGTCCGTGAGGACGAGCTCCTGGTGCTGCTGCTCGTGCTGCAGGCCCAGTTCGAGCAGCGCGTCGAAGTCCGGATCGTTGCCGGCGTGGCGCGCGATGGCCGCGGCCATGCGCGCATCCACCGCGGCGCGGTACTCGAGCACGCGCGCGAGCGAGGGCCGCGTGAGCAGGCCGCGGCGCGGCCGCGGGTGCTTCTCGCCCACGCCGTCGTAGTAGGAGTTGAACAGCACCCGGAACGCGGCATCGAAGGGCACATGGCCTGCATCCCAGCGCTCCAGCAGGAAGGTCTCGAAGAACCACGTCACGTGGGCGAGGTGCCACTTCACCGGGCTCGCGTCGGGCATGGACTGCACCTGGCAGTCCTCGGGCGAGAGCGGCGCCGCCAGCACGAGGCTGCGCGCGCGCACCTCGGCGAAGCGCTGCGCGGCGCGGGTGGCGGGCGGCGTGAAGCGGTCGTTCATGCGGGGTCTCCGACGGCGTCGAACGGCATGCTACGCCGGCCGGGTTGCAGCGGATCGCGCGGCGACCCCTCGATGCCGCGGCACGGGCCCACCTCAGTGTCGCAGCAGGTTGAACGCGCCCGGCGCAGGCAGCGGCCCTGCAGGCAGCACGTCGTCGAGCACGTCCACGGTGGAGACGCGGCAGTCGGCGAGCAGTTCGCGGATCGAGGCCTCCACCGCCGCCACGTCGTCGGTGCGGGCCAGCGGCCAGGCGTGGGCGTGGCGCGCCTCGGGCTCCAGCGGCGAGAACAGGTCCACCCGCACGCTGCCGTCGTCGCGCGCGCTCACCTCGGCCCAGGGCTCGCCGTGCTCGCCGCGCAGCCGCCGGATGGCCGACGAGGCGAACAGGTTGAAGCGCAGCTCGCCCGCGTGGAACGCGCCCTCGGCCAGCGCCGCGTACCACGGCCGCGGCGCGCGCGGCAGCGGCAGCAGCGACAGGCCTTCCTCGCCGAGCTGGCGGGCGAGTTCCTGGGACACCGCCATGCCCCAGCGGCCCACCTGGCCGGCGGTCTCGAGGAAGGTGGGCATGGCCGCCGGCGTGACCGAGGCACCGGCGAGGAAGCGCAGGTGCACGCACTCCTCGGCACTGTCCACCTGCAGGTCGCCGGGCGGCAGCAGGTCGGCACCGGCGGCCTCGCTGAGGCTGCGCACGGTGCGGAACAGCAGCCCCGGGGCGATGCCCGCGGCGGCCTGCGGGTCGGCCAGCGCGTTGGACAGGCCGAAGGATTCCACCGGGCCCAGTGCCCCGGCGTTCTTCATGAGCCGCGTGATCGACGCCATCTCCGGAACCACGCCACGCACCGTGACCGGCGCCCGACCCGCCGTGACCAGCAGCACCGGCAGCAGGAACACACGCGCCAGCAGCGGCGCGTCCGTCTCCTCGCCCACAACGCCGTTGATGGCCGCGTCCACCGCGGCGGCGAGCGCCCGCGCCGGCGCGCCGGGCGCAATGCCCGCGAGGGCCGAGGTGACGGCCTCGTCGTCGCCGCGCAGCAGCAGGCGCGCCACGGCGTGCGCCGCGGTGGCGTGGCCGCGCACCCGGTCGCCCGCCCAGGCGGGATCGCACAGCATCGCGACGGCGGAGGACAGCGCGTGGCCGGTGGGCAGGGACGATGCGGGACGCGGGTCGGGCAGCGATGACATGGAGGACTTAGGACGTGCGCAAGGGCCGCGCATTATCCGCAGGTCCGCCGGCCGGGGGAAGCGCTAGAACCGGTAGGCCCACCACGCGGTGAAGTACGTCACGTCGTCCCCGGGCGGCGTCTCGCGCAGGAAGGGGCCGGCCCGGAACCACGACAGCGTGGTGAAGACGGTCACGTTGCGCGTGGCGAACCAGCTCGCCTGCAGCGTGGGCTGGGTGCCCACGAGCCGCGCATTGCTGCTGCCCGGTGCGCGCAGCAGGTCCGAGCCGATGCCGTAGACGCCGTCGTCGAGCGACTGGCGCCAGAACACGCTGGTGCCCGCCGTCAGGACCACGTCCTCGCGCACCCGGACGCTCACCGAGGGTGCGATGTTGATGCTGTTGGAGGGGCCCACCTGCCCGGCCAGTCCCGAATAGGCGGTGGC
>CAZXJW010000226.1:0-5964 GCA_964641005.1 uncultured Rhodocyclaceae bacterium | reverse complement strand
AGGTCGGACGCCTTGTTCTTGACGACGAAGGCGAGAAGCTCGGAGATGTCCATCTTGTATCCTTGCGCGTTCGGGTTCGGGAAGGACCGCTCGATCCGACAGACGGGAAGCTAGGAACATGCCAATTCCCGGCGGCGGGCGGATGATGGAATCGCGATCGATTATGGGAGCCGTGGCAGAGGGGCTGCAAGCCGTGCGCGGGCGCATCGCCGCGGCTGCGCGCGCCGCCGGCCGCGACCCGGGCGAGGTGGGCCTGGTGGCGGTGTCCAAGACCTTTGCCGCGGCGCGCATCCGCGAGGCCGCCGGCGCCGGGCAGCGTGCCTTCGGCGAGAACTACGCCCAGGAAGGCGCCGCCAAGGCCGCGGAACTGGCCGATCTCGGCCTGGAATGGCACTTCATCGGCCCCCTGCAGAGCAACAAGACGCGCCTGGTGGCCGAGCACTTCCACTGGGTGCACTCGGTGGATCGCGAGAAGATCGCGCAGCGGCTCGCCGCCCAGCGCCCCCCCGGGCTCGGAGCGCTGCAGGTCTGCCTGCAGGTCAACGTGAGCGGCGAGGCGACCAAGGGCGGCGTCGAGCCCGCCGGGCTGCCCGCGCTGGCCGCCGCCGTGGCGGCCCTTCCCGGCCTGCGGCTGCGCGGCCTCATGGCCATCCCCGAGCCCACGGACGACCCCGACCTCCAGCGGGCGCGCTTCCGCCAGCTGCGCTTGCTGCTCGAGGACCTGAACGCCTGCGGCCTGGGGCTCGACACCCTCTCCATGGGCATGAGCGACGACCTCGAGGCGGCCATCGCCGAAGGTGCCACGCTGGTGCGGGTGGGAAGGGCGATCTTCGGCGCCCGGGCGCCGGCGGCTGGGGTGTAACGCGGGCGCAGGCGACGTTCGCCTATACTCGCGGGCCGTCCGGCGCCCGCCGGCGGGCTCGAATCGAACACCAACCAGAAACAGGGGAGAGACGCATGAGAATCATCCAGGCCGCTTGCGCGGCGCTGCTCGCCATCGTCGCCACGGCCGCCTCGGCGCAGTGGCAGTCGCAGAGCACCTACGAAGCCGTGGTCATCGACGCACCCGCCGGCCAGGTGTGGGACATCGTCAAGGGCTGGGACGGGCTGCACAAGTGGCACCCCGTGTTCGGCGACACGAAGATCCTCGCCGGTGGCATGGGTATCGGCTCGATCCGCGAGCTCACCATCAAGGACGGCCCCACGTTCACCGAGGAGCTGCTGTCCTTCGACAACGTGGGCCAGTCGCTGCAGTACAAGATCATCGACTCGCCGCTGCCCGTGGTGGACTACCTGTCCACCATCCGCGTGCTGGAGATCTCGCCCACCCGCAGCGAACTGGCGTGGATGGCGAGCTGGCGTCGCAAGGCCCGCGACAACGCCACCGCCGACAGCGATGACAAGGGCGTGGCCAAGTTCCTCTCCGGCGCCTACCAGGCCGGCCTGCAGAACGTGAAGAAGATGGCCGAGGGCCGCTGAACCCCATGGCCGGGAGGCAGCAGGCATGAAGGTCACGTTCGTGGGCGGCGGCAACATGGCCACCGCCCTGATCGGCGGCATGCTGGCGCGTGGCTGGCCGGCCGCCGACGTTCGCGTGGCCGAACTGGACGCCGGGGCGCGCGAGCGCCTCGGCCGGCAGTTCGGCGTCTTTGCCAGCGACGACCTGGCGCAGGCGGCGGCCGGTGCCGAGTGCCTGCTGTTCGCGGTCAAGCCGCAGCAGCTGCGCGAGGTGGCCGCCGCGGCGGCGCCGCTGTGCGCCGGCCGGCTGGTGGTGAGCATCGCCGCCGGCGTGCGCATGGCCGACCTGGGCCGCTGGCTCGGCGGCCACGACCGGATCGTCCGGGTCATGCCCAACACTCCCGCGCTGGTGCGCGCGGGCATTTCCGTCGCCTGCGCCCTGCCCGGCGTGCCGGCGGTGCAGCGCGAGGCGGTCACCGCCCTGCTCGAGGCCGGCGGAAAGGTTCTCTGGGTGGATCGCGAGTCCATGATCGACGCCGCCACGGCGGTGTCGGGCAGCGGGCCCGCCTACGCCTTCTACCTCATCGAGGGCATGCAGCAGGCGGCCGAGGGGCTGGGTTTCGCGCCCGCCGACGCCCGGCTGCTGGCGGTGGAAACCGTGCTGGGCGCGGCGAAGCTCGCCGAGGCGGGCACCGACAGCGCCGCGGTGCTGCGCCAGCGAGTCACCTCCAAGGGCGGCACCACCGAGAGGGCGCTGTCGGTGCTGGACGGCCACGGCGTCAAGGCGGTGCTGGTGGAGGCCATCCGGGCGGCCGAGGCGCGCGCCCGGGAACTCGGCGAGGCCGCCGGCCGGGACTGACGACCATGCTCTCCAAGGCCATCGTCTTCCTGCTCGAGACCTTCCTCGGGCTGTTCTCCCTGGCCCTGCTGCTGCGCTTCGCCCTCCAGCTCGCCCGCGCCCCGGCGCGCAACCAGGTCTCGCAGTTCGTCGCCGCACTGACGGACTTCGTCGTGCGGCCGGCGCGCCGCGTCATTCCGGGCCTCTGGGGCATGGACCTGTCCACCCTGGTGCTCGCCTGGCTGACCGAGTTCGTCCTGCTGCTCGCGGTGCTGTCGGTCACCGGCACGAACCTGGCCGGCGAGCTGCCGCTGATCCGGCTGGCGGTGCTGGCGGTGCTCAACGTGGTCCGGCTCGGCATCTACATCGTGATCGGCGCCACCCTCCTGCAGGCACTGCTGTCGTGGGTATCCCCGGGGGGCAGCCCGCTGGCGCCGGTGCTCAACGCCCTCACCCGCCCGATGCTGCGGCCCTTCCGCCGCTGGATCCCGCCGGTGGGCAACGTGGATCTCTCGCCGCTGTTCGTGCTGGTGGCCTGCCAGCTCATCCTCATGCTGCCGCTGGCGTGGCTCGAAAGCCGCCTGAGCCAGTTCTAGCGCGCGGCACGGAGCTTGCTCCGGGGCCTTCACTCACCACGGGGGCGTGGTTCCGCCACGATCCCGCGCGAGACCTGCTGATCCTCGAGCTGCACGTCCAGCCCGGCGCCTCAGGCACCGGACCGGCGGGATTGCACGGGGAGAGGCTCCGGCTGCGCGTCGCCGCACCTCCCGTGGATTCGAAAGCGAATCGCTTGTTGATTGATTTTGTTGGGAAAATGTTTGGCGTCCCGGCCTGCCGGGTTACCATCGCCCGCGGCCTCGCCGGCCGCCTGAAGACCGTTCACGTGCACGGCCCGATCCCCCACATGGCCGCAGTCCTGGAGCGCCTCGCCGGTGCCGGGACGGCCCCCCGAGGAAGCGCATGAGCAGCCAGCTCGAGTCCCTGGTCGCCCGATACTCGCAATGGCGCGAGCAGCTGCGCTCGGGCATCGAGGACTACCACACCTGGCTGGACGCCCACGGCCACGTGGACATCCAGCGCTCGCTGCGCCTCTACGACCTGGCCGAGAGCCTGCGCAATGACCGCATGGTGCTCGCCTTCCTGGCCGAGTTCTCGCGCGGAAAGACCGAGCTGATCAACTCGATCTTCTTCTCCGGCTTCCAGAAGCGGCTGCTGCCCTCCAACGTGGGCCGCACCACCATGTGCCCCACGGAGATCTTCCACGACGGCGCCGAGGAGCCCTACATCCGGCTGCTGCCCATCGAGACGCGCAAGTCCGACGAGACCATCGCCGCGCTCAAGCACAAGCCCATCGAGTGGGTGAAGATCAAGCTGCCGCTGGACAACTTCGACGAGCTGCAGAAGGCGCTGTCCACGCTGGCCCAGTCCAAGAGCGTGGCCATCGAGGAGGCCGACGCGCTGGGCCTGCTCGCCGAGGGCGACCTGTTCACGACCACCGTGATCAAGAAGCGCGTCTCGCGGGTGGACATCCCGGCCTGGCGCCACGCGATGATCAACTTCCCCCACCCGCTGCTCAAGAGTGGCCTGGTGATCCTCGACACCCCGGGCCTCAACGCCCTGGGCACGGAGCCCGAGCTCACGGTGAGCATGATCCCCAATGCCCATGCCGTGCTGTTCCTGCTTGCCATGGACACCGGGGTCACCAAGTCCGACCTCGAGGTGTGGCAGAAATTCGTGCAGGGCAAGGTGGCGCGCTCCATCGCCGTGCTCAACAAGATCGACCTCATGTGGGACGAACTGAAGTCCGACGCCGAGATCGAGACCAACATCCAGCGCCAGATCGACGAGACCGCGCACACGCTGGACATGCCGCGCAACCACGTGATCGCCATCTCGGCCCAGAAGGCGCTGGTGGCGCGCATCAAGAACGACCAGGCGCTGCTCGACAGGAGCCGCATCCGCGAGCTCGAGCGCATCCTCGCCGAGGAGATCGTGCCTGCCAAGCAGGAGATCCTGCGCGCCTCGGTGCACCGCGAGATCGGCGCCATGGTCGAGGGCTCGCTCGAGGGCGTGCGCTCGGCCCATGCCTCCACCGTGGACGAGCTGCGCCAGCTCTCGCAGCTCTCCGGCAAGAACCGTGATCTCGCCCGCGCCATGCTCGCGCGGCTCGAGCAGGACAAGGCCGCCTACCAGCAGAACATGGACGCCTTCAAGGGCAGCTACGGCACGGTGCTCAAGCAGGGCCACGAGCTGCTCGGCTCGCTCGGCGAGGACGAACTCGACACCCTCATGAGCGAGAGCCAGAAGATCATCGAGGGCACGTGGACCACTGCCGGCCTGATGCGCAGCATGCGTGCGCTGTTCGACCAGTTCGAGGAGCAGTCCAACCGCATCCTCGAGTTCTCGAACAAGACGAGCGACTTCGTGAAGGGTGTCTACCAGCTCTTCCACGAGAAGCACGGCTTCCCGAAGCTCGCCGCCCCGGCGCTCAACCTCGAAAAGCACTTCCTGCGCGTGGCCCAGCTCAAGACCTCCACCGAGGGCTTCTGCTCCGACCCGGTCAACGTGATGAACCCCAAGTTCCTGGTGGTTCGCAAGTTCTACGAGCAGCTCGCAGGCGAGGCCCGGGGGGTGTTCGTGCAGGTGCGCGGCGACTTCGAGGCCTGGCTCAAGAGCGCGCTGGTGCCGCTGTCGAACCAGCTGCGTGACCACCAGAAGCTGCTCGAGCGGCGCGTGGAGAGCATCCGCAAGATCAGCGGCGACATCAGCTCGCTGCAGGAACGCGCCAAGCTGCTCGAGTCCCAGCGCGACGAACTCGCCCAGCAGGTGGACGAGCTCGTGCGCGTCAAGGCGAAGATCGCGGGCAACGCCTCCACGACCGCTGCCTGAGGCACCGCGGCCTCAGCGGACTGCTTCGCGCCAGCGAACCTCTGCACGGTCACCCGCTGCACCGAGCAGGCGCTGCGGCACGCGCACCTCGAACCCTTCCGTCACCCGCACCGCCGCTTCCACCGGCTGACCGTCGAGCCGGCACTCGCCCGCCTCGCAGGCGAGCACGCCCCTGGGCCCGCGGGCCTGCACGGCGGGAAGCGCGGCGAAGCCACGGAAGCGGAACGTGACCGACTGCGCTCCGCTGGCGGGGATCGCCACCGACACGCCGCCGCTGCC
Organism: uncultured Rhodocyclaceae bacterium; assembly: GCA_964641005.1. Classification (GTDB taxonomy): domain Bacteria; phylum Pseudomonadota; class Gammaproteobacteria; order Burkholderiales. The sequence goes on along the minus strand of CAZXJW010000226.1, from coordinate 500 downwards.
CGTGCCGCGCGTCACCTCCACGAAAGTGGTGTCGCCCTCGCGGCGCACGGCGGCGCGGTCCTCGGTCGCCGCCGTTGCCGCCTCCGCGCCTTGCGTGGCGGCGGCGGTCGGCGCTGGCGGGGGCGCATCGGCGCCCACCCCGGGGGCGCGGGCTCCGGGTGGCCGCTGCGCGCCGAGCGGGTCCACGGCGTCCACCCAGCCGCCGCCCAGCGCCTTGTAGACGTTGACCAGTTCCGCGAAGCGCTGCGCCTGCGCCGAGACCGCGTTCAGCTCCGCCCCGAACAGCTCGTTCTCGGCGTACAGCACCTCGAGGTAGCTGGACACGCCGCCGTCGAAGCGCGCATTGGAGAGCTTCGCATAGCGGCGCAGCGCCTCCACGCGCTTGACCAGCGCGTCGCGCTCGCGGGCGCGCTTGTCGGCGCCGACGAGCGCGTCATTGGTTTCGCGCAGCGCGTTGAGCACCACCGACTCGTAGAAGGCCAGCGCCTCGCGGCGGGCGG
>CAZXJW010000225.1:0-5975 GCA_964641005.1 uncultured Rhodocyclaceae bacterium | reverse complement strand
ATCAAAGGTTAACGTTCGCCGCCGCGAATGACAAGCGTTCCCGTCGAGCCCTCGCCCGACGGCCGATCCCCCGGAGTCCGCCATGAGCCATCCCCTCTTCGAAAAACACCTCTCCACCCTGGACCAGGCGCTCGCCGCCCTGCGCAGCCGCGGCTTCTGGTCGCCCTACCCGGAACTCGCGAGCCCGAAGATCTGGGGTGAAGGCGCCGCCGAGGCCGGGCGCGCCGCCTACGAGGCGCTGCTGCACCGCGACTTCGCGCTCGACCAGCCAGGCATCACCGGCTGGGTGGCCACCGAACGTTCGCCGTGGGGCGTGGACCTGGGTGTGCGCTATCCGGTGAGCGATCCCCGGGCACTGGTGGACGCCGCGCTCGCTGCCACGCCTGCATGGCAGCGCATCGGCCCCGACGGCCGCGCCGGCGTGTGCCTCGAGATCCTCGAGCGCATCCACCGGCGCAGCTTCGAGATGGCCCACGCCGTGTCCATGACCACCGGACAGGGCTTCATGATGGCCTTCCAGGCCGGCGGCCCGCACGCCCAGGACCGCGGCCTCGAGGCTGTGGCGACGGCCTGGAGCGCGCAGCACCACGTGCCTTCGGCTGCCCGCTGGGAGAAGCCCCAGGGCAAGAACCCGCCCATGGTGATGGACAAGCGCTTCGAGGTGGTGGGCACCGGCGTGTCCCTGGTGATCGGTTGCAGCACCTTCCCGACGTGGAACACCTATCCCGGCCTGTTCGCGGCGCTCGCCACCGGCAACCCGGTGATCGTGAAGCCGCATCCCGACGCGGTGCTCCCGGCGGCGCTGTCGGTGCGCATCGCCCGCGAGGTGCTGGCCGAGGCCGGACTGCCGAAGGACCTGGTCACCCTGGCGGCCAGCCCCGACCCGGCCGTCACCCAGCAACTCGCCCGCCACCCGGGGGTGAAGTCCATCGATTTCACCGGGGGCAATGCCTTCGGCCGCTGGCTGGTGGACAACTGCCGCCAGGCGAAGGTGTATGCCGAGATGGCCGGCGTGAACGTGGCGGTGATCGAGTCCACCGCCGACTACAAGGGCCTGCTGCGCAACCTCGCCTTCACGCTCTCGCTCTACTCCGGCCAGATGTGCACCACCACCCAGGCGATCCTGGTGCCGGCGGCCGGCGTGGGAACACCCGAGGGCACCGTGGCCTTCGACCGCTTCGCCGCCGACCTGGGCGAGGCCATCGCGAAGTTCCTCTCGGATCCGGCCACCGCGCTCGCGATCCTGGGCTGCATCAGCTCGGAGGCCACGCTGCGCCGCATCGACGAGGCACCGGCCTGGGGCGAGGTGGTGCTCGCCTCCAAGGCGCTGGACAACCCGGACTTCCCCGCGGCCCGCGTGCGCACGCCGGTACTGCTCAGGACCGACGCCTCCAACGAGGCCGGCTGGATGGAGGAGCGTTTCGGCCCCATCAGCTTCGTGGTGCGCTGCGCGGACGCCGCCGCGGCCGTGGCTCTGGCCGGGCGGGTCGTGCGCGAGAAGGGCGCCATCACCATGGGCGTCTGGACCACCGATACGGCCCTGCAGGACGCCGCGGTGGAGGAGAGCCTTCGCGCCGGTGTCTCGCTGTCGCTCAACCTCACCCAGAACGTCTACGTGAACCAGTCGGCCAGCTTCTCCGACTACCACGCCACGGGGCTGAACCCGGCCGCGAACGCCTCCTACACGGACCTCGCCTTCGTGGCCGACCGCTTCCGCGTGGTGCAGCGGCGCTGGCACGCCTGAACCGGAGCGACGCCATGCCCTGCTACGAGATCGACGGCCTGCGGCCGGTGGTGCATCCCGAGGCGTACGTCCACCCCACCGCCGTGCTGATCGGCGACGTGATCGTCGCCGCCGGCTGCTACGTGGGACCGGCCTGCAGCCTGCGCGGCGACTTCGGGCGTCTGGTGCTGGAGACCGGCGCGAACTTCCAGGACACCTGCATGATGCACGGCTTCCCGGACACCGACACCGTGGTGGAACAGGACGGCCACATCGGCCATGGCGCCGTCCTGCACGGCTGCGTCGTGCGTCGCAACGCCATGGTGGGCATGAACGCCGTGGTGATGGACCGGGCGGTGGTGGGCGAGTCGGCCATCGTGGCCGCCTGCGCCTTCGTGAAGGCCGGCCTGGAGATCCCGCCGCGCGTGCTGGTGGCCGGCGTGCCAGGCAAGGTGGTGCGCGAACTCACCGACGCGGAACTGGCCTGGAAGGTGGCCGGCACGCGCCAGTACCACGACCTGGCTCGCCGCAGCCTCGCCACCCTGCGCGAGTGCGCCCCGCTGCCCGCCCCGGAGCCGGACCGGCCCCGGCTGGACTTCGGCGGCACGGTGAAGCCGCTGGTGGACACCCCGCGCGGCTGAAACTGTCACGTTCCGCGGCGCAGACTCGGGCGATGAGCCAGTCCCCCGATCCGGCGCCGCGCCACGCGTGGCGCTTCCTGGCGGTCTTTGCGGTCGCCTTCGTCGTCCTTCACCTCGCCTGGAATGCCGCGCGCGACACGGCGGTGGAGCGCTTCGTCATCGACTCCCTCACCGTGGCGCCGGCGACGGGACTGGTGAACCTGCTGGACGCGGGCGCCGCCGCCACCGCGGAGGGCCACCGCATCCGCGCACCGGGGCAGACGCTCTCGGTGCTCAACGGCTGCGAAGGCACGGAAGTGATGCTGCTGCTTGCGGCGGCCTTCGCAGCCTCGGGACTGCCCTGGCGCACGCGCCTCGCCGGCCTGGCGGCGGGACTGGCGCTGGCCTGGGCACTGAACCAGGCCCGAATCGCCGCGCTGTTCTTCGCCGCGCGCCACGACCGCGAACTGTTCGGGACCCTGCACGGCGTGGTCCTGCCGCTGGTGGTGGTGGCCGGCACCGGCCTGTTCTTCGCGTGGTGGATCGCCCGTGCTCGGGCCCGCGACACCGGTCCCGCGCCGGCCGCTTGAGGCGACGCTGCGGCTGGCCGTGGCGGCCGCGGCCTGGACCATGGCCGCCGTGTGGCTGGGCCGGGGGTTCGTGGAACTGTGCCTGCCGCTCTACCAGGCGGTGCTGGATCTCGTGGTCCGGGGCGCCACGTTGTCCAGCCTCGCGGTGGTGGATCGCCGTGGCGAACTCGCGGTGCTGGCCACCTTCCGCTTCGAGCAGGGCGCCGTGTTCGCCGGCGTGCGCCTGCCCGGACGCGGCGAGGTCACGGCCACCACGCTCGGCGGCCACGTGCTGGTGGAATCGGTGATCGTGCTGGCCCTGGCCACCGGCTGGCCGTGGCGACGCTGGCAGGCGCGGCTCGCCGCCCTCGCCTGCGCCGTGCCGGCCATGCTGGCGGTGGCGGCCCTGGACGTGCCCTTCATGCTGCTGGGCGCCCTCACCGACCTGGTGCTCGCCAGCCTTGCCCCCGGGCGCAGCGCCGCTGTCGTGGGCTGGATGCACCTGCTCGATGGCGGCGGGCGCTTCGTGCTGGCGCTGTGCGGCGGGGTCGCGGCCGTGGCGGGTGCGCGCTGGCTGGCGGCGCCCGCGCCGCGCACGTGGCGCTGAGGGGGCATCAGGCCGCGGCGCCCGCCTTGCGCTTCCAGGAGTCCACGTAGCCGGTCCACTCCACGCCACCGGGCAGGTCGGCCACCTCCACGGGGAATCGCGTGTCGATCATCACGGCCACCTCGTCGGTCTCCTTGCGCCCCGACTTCGCGCCGATGTCGAAGGCCTTGGGGTGCGGGCCGTGGGTGAATCCGCACGGGTGCAGGGTCACCATGCCGGGGTGGATGTTGTCGCGGGAGAAGAACTGGCCGCGGTGATAGAAGATCACCTCGTCGTAGTCGTCGTTGTTGTGGAAGAAGGGCACCTTGAGCGCGCCCGGGTCGGATTCGATGGGCCGCGGCACGAAGGTGCAGACCACGAAGTTGCGCCCCACGAAGGTGGTGTGGGCAGAGGGCGGCAGGTGGTAGCGGTGGCTCATGAGCGGACGGATGTCGCGCCAGTTCACCTTCACGGGCACCAGGTCGCCGTGCCAGCCGATGGAATCCAGCGGGTTGAAGGGATAGTCGATGGTGGACAGCCGTCCGCGGCGCTTCACCACCACGCGCGTGGCGTGCTCGCCCTGCTGGCGGCGGAACAGCTCGTCCATGCGCGGCGTCTCGAGCACCGCCGGATCGAAGATGGCGTGCGGCCCCACCATGCCCTTCTCGGGCAGCTGGTAGGAGCCCTCCGTGCACTCGAGCAGCAGCATCGCGGTGGCCTCGGAAGGCTCGATGCGCCACATCGCCCCGCGCGGCAGCACGATGTAGTCGCCGTCGCGGTAGGTCATGTGGCCCCAGTCGCAGAACAGGCTGCCGGCGCCGGCATGGACGAACAGCAGCTCGTCCCCGTCGGAGTTTCGCACCAGGTGCTCCATGGGCGCGGCGCAGGTCCACCAGCGCAGCTGCATGTCGGCGTTGCCCATGAACGGCGCCGCCAGCCACGGGTCGCTGGACTGCGCGGCGAGCTTGTTCAGGTCGTAGGCGTGGGGCTGCAGCGGCCCCTCGAAGCGCTCCCAGGCGGTGGGCGGATGGCGGTGGTGGAAGTGGGCGCTCGGGCCGAAGAAGCCCTCCTTGCCCATCTCGCGCTCGAAGGTGCCCGGCGGCAGGTCGGCGTGCGCCTGGCGGGAGAACTCCCCGTCGCTGCGCGGCAGCGTGATCCAGCGTTTCATGGTCATTCCTCCTTCGGATCGAGGGCGGCGCGGGCCTCGGCCAGCGCCTCGCGCAGCACGGCGAGGTCACCCACGTGGTTGGCGAGCAGCAGGATCAGCCGGGCGTTGAGCGCGGCGCTTTGCGCCTCGTCGAGCCCGGCGTGCGCGTCGATGAGCGCCTGGTAGAAGTCGTCGGGGGCGGCGAGGTTGGGCGAGGTCTCAAGCGGCATGGGCGACGGCCTCCGCCAGGCCCCCGGCGCGCCGCAGGGCGAGCCGCACCGCCTCCGGGCTCCACCGCTTCCAGCGTGCGGCGAGGTGCTGGTCGGGACGCAGCAGCACCAGCGTGCCCGGCGCGGCGCCCAGCCGGCGGGCCACCAGGCCCTCGACATCCTCGAGCACCTGGACACCGCCGGGACGCGTCCCCGCGCGCGGCCAACCGGCGGGCACCACCACGCTCACGCGCACGCCGGGGTCGAGGGCCGCGGCCAGGCGCTCGAGGTCGGCCAGCAGCGTCGACGCCTCCGCGGGCGCGAACAGCAGTGCGTCGAATCGTCCGCCCGTGCAGTCGAGCAGCCAGGCGGGGGCATCCTCGCGGCGCACCGGGGCGTCCGCGAGAGGCGCGCCGGGGCGCATGGGCCCGTCGAAGGCTTCCGCATCCGGGGTGTGCAGACCCGCCGCGGCGTAGGTGCTGGGCGCCGACAGCCGGCCGCTGTTCACCAGGCGGCGCGCGAAGGCGTGGCGCTTCGACAGATCGAGCACGGCGTCCCGGAACAGGCGGCTCGCGGCGCTCTTGGGCGTGATGAAGTCGGTGGAGCGGGTGGAGTTGAGGATGTTCTCGTCCGCCGCGGCGACCCGCTCGGCGTCGTAGGTCTCCAGCAGCGACGCGGGCGACTCGCCGCGGATCACCCGCGCGAGCTTCCAGCCCAGGTTGTCCGCGTCCTGGATGCCGGAGTTGGCGCCGCGCGCGCCGAAGGGCGACACCTGGTGGGCCGCATCGCCGGCGAAGATCACGCGCCCGTGCAGGAAGCGATCGAGCCGGCGGCACTGGAAGGTGTAGACGGACACCCACTCCAGGGTGAAGGGCCGGTCGTCGCCGAGCATGGCGCGGATGCGCGGGATCACCCGCTCGGGCTTGCGTTCCTCCTCGGGGTCGGCGTCCCAGCCCAGCTGGAAGTCGATGCGCCACACGTCATCGGCCTGGCGGTGCAGCAGCACCGACTGGTTGCGGTGGAAGGGCGGGTCGAACCAGAACCAGCGCTCGGTGGGGAAGTCGCCGCGCATGTGCACGTCGCCGATCAGGAAGCGGTCGCGGAACACCTGGCCCTTCCAT
>CAZXJW010000224.1:0-5980 GCA_964641005.1 uncultured Rhodocyclaceae bacterium | reverse complement strand
AGATCCACCTCGACCGGCGCATGGCCGAGAAGCGGATCTACCCGGCGATCAACGTCAACCGCTCGGGCACCCGCCGCGAGGAACTGCTGCTCAAGCAGGAGATCCTGCAGAAGGTGTGGATCCTGCGGAAGCTGCTCTACCCCATGGACGAGCTCGAGGCGACGGAATTCCTGGTGGACAAGCTGCGGGCCACCAAGGGCAACTCCGACTTCTTCGACTCCATGCGGCGCGGCTAGGCCCGGGCCGGCCCCCCGGCCTTGCCAAAACGGCGAAAAATCAGGACAATCCGCGCCCTTCGCCCGCCGGCCCGCCGGCCGGGCCCAACCCCCCGGCGGTCGGCAATCGCCGGGCAGCCACAGGATCGCAGCGATGAAAGAAGGCATCCACCCCCAGTACAAGGACGTGATCTTCCACGATGCGGGCGCGAACTTCTCGTTCCTGACGCGCTCCACCATCGAGACGAAGAACCGCGAGACCATGAAGTGGGAAGACGGCAACGAGTACCCGGTGATCCGCATCGAGGTCTCCTCCGCCTCGCACCCGTTCTACACGGGCAAGCACAAGGTGGTGGACACCGCCGGCCGCATCGAGAAGTTCAACCAGCGCTACGCCCGCAAGGCCGCCAAGTAACGGCCTGCCAGCGAGCCCCGGAAGGAAGGCAGCTTCGGCTGCCTTTTTTCTTTGCGGGGCCCGGCGCATGCACCGATAGAATCCCCCCCCCCCCCGCCCCCTCCCCCGCCCCGCCCGGACCCCATCCACCCCATGATCCTCGGCGCGCAGACGCTGCGATTCGCACCGGTGGTGGCCTTCATCGAGCGGCGCCCGGCCACGCTCGTGGCGCTGCTGTGCGTGCTGTGGATGATCCCGGGCCTGGTGGGCCGCGACCCCTGGAAGCCCAACGAGGCTCAGGTCTTCGGCGTGGTGTTCCAGCTGCTGCAGTCGGGCGACTGGGTGGTGCCGGCGCTGGCCGGCGAACCCTGGCTGCGCAATCCACCGCTCTACTACGCCGCCGCCGCGGCCGTCGGAGTGCTGCTGCAGCCCTTCATGCCGCTGCACGACGCGGCACGCTTCGTGAACCTGCTGTTCGTGGGCGTGGCCTTCTGGATGATCGCGGCTGCCACCCGCGAGCTGCTGGGCCGCGGCCGCGCCTGGGTGGCGCCGCTCATGCTGATGGGCTGCATCGGACTGGTTCAGCCGGCCCACCAGCTGGTGCCGGACAACGCCCTGCTGGCGGCCTTCGCGCTGGCGGCCTGGGGCCTCGCCCTGCTGCCACGACGCGCCACGGCCGCGGGCGCGGCCATCGGACTGGCCATCGCCATGGCCTTCCTCGCCAAGGGCATCCTGCCGGCGGCGGCGCTGCTGGCGACGGCCGCGCTCGAGCCGCTGCTGGGCGACGCCCAGCGCAGGCGGGCGGCACTGCGCGCCGGCGGCGTCCTGCTGCTGGTGGCGGTGCCGCTGATCGCGATGTGGCCGCTCGCGCTGCACGGCCGCAGCCCCGAGCTGTTCCGCGAGTGGCTGTGGGTCGAGGAGCTGGGCCGCTACCTCGGCACCGGCCGCCCCGACACCGAGGCGGACTCGCCGCTCGAGTTCGCCTCGGTCCTGCCGTGGTTCGCCTGGCCGGTGCTGCCCTTCTCGATCTGGTCTGTCTGGGAGGGACGCCGGCGGCTGCGCGAGCCGCAGCTGCGCATCCCGCTCACGCTGTTCGCCGTCACGCTGGCCATCCTGGCCGGCGCCCACGACCTGCGCGAACTGATGGCCCTGCCGCTCCTGGTGCCGCTGGTGCTGCTGGCTGCGCCGGGGCTGCCCACCGTGCCCCGGGGGGCGGCCTATGCGCTGTTCTGGTTCTCGATCATGTTCTTCGTCTTCTTCCTCGCCGTGGCCTGGTTCTACTGGTCGGCGGTGGACCTGGGCGTGCCGGCGCGCGCGGCGGCGCACATGGCGCGCATGGAGCCGGGGTACGAGCCGGTGCGCAATCCGCTGCTGGTGGCCATCGCTGCCGCCGCCACCCTGGCCTGGCTGGTGGCCATGTTCAACGTGCGCCGTTCGCCGGAACGGCCGTTCGTGGCCTGGGCCATCGGCGCCACGGCCTTCTGGATCGCGGTCATGACGCTGATGGTGGCGTGGGTGGACAACGCCAAGTCCTACCGCGGCGTGGCCGAGGCGCTTCGTGCCCACCTGCCCGCGACACCCGCATGCCTGTCGAGCCTGTCGCTGGGCGAGTCCATGCGCGGCCTGCTGCATTACCACGCGGGCGTGGTCACGCGCCGCGTGGAAGCCGGCGCACAGCCCGATGGCTGCCCGCTGCTGGTGGTGGAAGGCGGCGCGGAGACGGGCCTGATGCCCGCGCCGTGGGAACTGGTCTGGGAAGGCAACCGTCCCGGCGACAGGCGCGAGCGGTTGCGCCTCTACCGGCTCGGCGGCCCGCAGGACGGCGGACAGGACGGCCGGCCGCGGGATGAGTGAGCCCGGCGTGACGGCGTACGGAACCAACGGCCCGGGCGCCTCGATGGACACCGTGATGGACCTTCCGCGCGACGCGCGCAGCCACGACGAGCTCGCCACGCGCTTCCGCTGGCGGGTGCCGGCGCGCTACAACATCGCCCGCGACGTGTGCGGACGCCACGCCGCCGATCCCGACCGCGTGGCGCTGCTCTTCGAGGACGAGTCGGGTGCCACCTCCACCCACACCTACGCCCAGGTGCAGGCGGCCGCGAACCGGCTCTCGAACGCGCTGTTCGCACTCGGCGTGGAACGCGGCGACCGCGTCGCCCTCGTGCTGCCCCAGCGCCCCGAGACCGCCATCGCCCACGTGGCCTGCTACCAGATGGGCGCCATCGCGCTGCCGCTGTCGCACCTGTTCGGGGCCGACGCGCTGGAGTTCAGGCTCGCCGACGCCGGAGCGAGGGTGGCCATCGTCGATCCGGACACGCTGCCGAGACAGCTCGCCGTGCGTGAGCGCCTGCCGGAACTCGACCACCTGATCGGCGTGGCCGGCGCCCGCGAGGCGCGGGTGGCGCAGTGGGACGACCTGCTGGGCAGGTCCGCCGACACGTGGCGCTGCATCGACTCCCGCGCCGACGACCCCGCGCTCATCATCTACACCAGCGGCACCACCGGCCCGCCCAAGGGCGCCCTGCTCGCCCACCGCACGCTGATCGGCAACCTGCCGGGCTTCGCCTGCTCGCACGACTTCTTCCCCGAACCGGGCGATCGCTTCTGGTCACCGGCCGACTGGGCCTGGACGGGCGGGCTGTTCGACGCCCTCCTGCCCACCTGGCACTACGGCATGCCGCTGGTGGGCTACCGCGGCCGCTTCGACCCGGAGCGCGCCTGTGCGCTCATGCAGAAGTACGGCGTGCGCAACGCCTTCCTGTTCCCCACGGCGCTGAAGATGATCATGAAGGAGGTGGGCGACCCGCGCGCCCGCTTCGACCTGCGGCTGCGCAGCCTGATGAGCGGCGGCGAGGCCGTGGGCGAGGCCGTGTCCGCCTGGGCGCGCGAGTCGCTGGGCGTGACCATCAACGAGATCTTCGGCCAGACCGAGATGAACTACGTGGTGGGCGGCTGCGCCCGGGTTTTCGAGCCACGGCCCGGCGCCATGGGCCGGCCCTACCCCGGCCACCGCATCGCGCTGCTCGACGACGACGGCAACGAGCTGCCCGACGGCGTGCCCGGCGAGATCGCCGTGCACCGCGAGGGCGACCCGGTGATGTTCCTGGGCTACTGGAACAACCCGGCGGCCACCGAGGCGAAGTTCACCGGACCCTGGGGGCGAACCGGCGACGTGGCAGTACGCGACGCCGAGGGCTACTACTGGTACCACGGTCGCACCGACGACGTGATCAAGAGCGCCGGCTACCGCATCGGCCCGGCCGAGGTGGAGAACTGCCTGGTGCGCCATCCGGCCGTGGCCAACGCCGCGGTGATCGGCGTGCCCGACGCCGAGCGCGGCAGCCTGGTGAAGGCCGTGGTGGTGCTCACCGCCGGCCACGCACCCTCGGCCGCGCTCGAGGCCGAGCTGCAGGCGCACGTGCGCGCCCGGCTCGCGCCTTACCAGGTGCCGCGGCTGTTCGAGTTCGCCGCGGCGCTGCCCATGACCACCACCGGCAAGGTGCAGCGGCGCGTGCTGCGCGAGGCCGGGGGCCCGGGCTGAACGCGCTTCGGCCATCCCGACAACGATCCGACTGCCCTGCTCCGATGCAAGACTCCCTGCAACGCTTCCTGTTCGAGCGCACGCCGGTGCGCGGCCTGCTGGTGCACCTGGACGCCACCTGGCGGGCGGTGCTCGAGCGGCACGACTATCCCGCGCCGCTCAAGCGCCTGCTCGGTGAACTCATGTCCGCGGGCGCGCTGCTCTCGGCCACGCTCAAGTTCGACGGCTCGCTCATCCTGCAGATGCAGGGCGACGGACCGGTGAAGCTGGTGGTGGTGGAGGTCACCAGCGAGGGCACGCTGCGCGCCACGGCGAGCTGGGAGGGCGAACTGCCCGACGCGCCGTTCCGCGCGCTGCTGGGCAGCGGCCGATTCGTGATCACCATCGTGCCCAGGGAAGGCACCCAGTCCTACCAGGGCATCGTGGCCCTGGATGCCGACGGCGTGGCCGAGGTGCTGGAGCACTACATGGCCACCTCGGAGCAGCTCGAGACGCGCATCCAGCTCGCCTGCGACGAGCAGCGCTCCGCAGGCATGCTGCTGCAGCGCCTGCCTGCCCCCGACGGTGACGACCCCGACACCTGGAACCGCGTCTCGCACCTGGGCTCCACCCTGAGCGACGAGGAACTGCTCGGCCTGCCCGCCCGCGAGGTGATCCGCCGCCTGTTCCACGAGGAGGACGTGCGGGTGTTCGACACCACGCCGCTGTCGTTCCGCTGCTCGTGCTCGCGCGAGCGCGTGGTGGGGATGCTGCGCATGCTGGGCCGCGACGAGGTGCGCGACATCGTGGCCGAGCGTGGCGGCGTGGAGGTGACCTGCGAGTTCTGCCGCAAGCGCTACTCGCTGGATCCCGTGGACGCGGAGCAGGTGTTCGCCGCCGAGGTGCAGACCGCGGCCTCGGGCACGCGCCACTGACGCCGCGACCACCTGCCCCAGCCCGGAACACCGCGCCGCAGCGCCGCCCGCCGTCCCCTTCCATGACCGAGCCCTCCGCCAAGGTCCGCATCGACAAGTGGCTGTGGGCGGCACGCTTCTTCAAGACCCGCTCGCTGGCCGCCGATGCCGTGGACGGCGGCAAGGTCCTGGTGGCGGGCGAACGGGTCAAGCCGGCCCGGGGCCTCAAGGCCGGCGACACGGTGGAGGTGCGCATCGGCCCTTACCGCTGGCAGGTGACGGTGCTGGGCCTGTCGGACCGGCGCGGCCCCGCGGAACAGGCACGCCTGCTCTATTCGGAGTCCGAGCAGAGCCGCGCCGAGCGCGAGAGGCTCTCCGCCCAGGTGCGCGCCGCGCGCGCCCTCGGCCCGATGCACCGGGGCCGGCCCACCAAGAAGCTGCGCCGCCAGATGGAGGCGCTGGCCTCGCCCGAGGACGCAGCCGACGACGACAGCGACGGCTGGCTGCCCGGCCCACCCGTGGGCGATTGACCTCGATCAAGCCCGGGGCTCCCCCGGCCCCTACGATGCTGTACTGCAACACGGCCGTCGCGGCAGTGCCACAACGAGAGTAGACTGCCCGCTCCACTGGACGGCAAATTCCCTCCAGATCATAGAGATAGCGCCATTGTGGCGCCACAACAGGAGATACGGGTCATGGAAGACGTGGTCATCGTCGGGGCCGTGCGCACGGCCGTGGGCAAGTTCGGGGGATCGCTCGCCAGGGTGCCCGCGCCGCAGCTCGGCGCCACGGTGATCAAGGCGCTGCTGGCGCGCACCGGCGTGAAGGGCGAGCAGGTGAGCGAGGTGCTGCTGGGTCAGGTGCTCACCGCCGGCTCGGGGCAGAACCCGGCCCGCCAGGCCGCCATCTTCGCCGGGCTGCCCGACATGGTGCC
>CAZXJW010000223.1:0-5996 GCA_964641005.1 uncultured Rhodocyclaceae bacterium | reverse complement strand
GGCGGGGGAAGTCCCTCAGGTAGGGCTGGCGCTGCAGCAGGAAGGGGGGGCTGCCGTCGCCGGTATGCACGCAGGCGCCGCGCACGCTCATGCGCGCCGCCGTGGGCGTGCCGATGAGCCCCTCGTCCAGCCAGCGGCGGATCGCCACGTAGTGCGGGCGCCAGCGGTAGTTCTCGTGGACCATGAACCGCACGCGCTCGCCCACGTAGTCCACCAGCGCCCGGGCCTCGGCCACCGTGGGGCACATGGGCTTCTGCAGGCAAAGGTGCACGCCCGCGTCGGCCGCCATGCGCGCCAGCGGCGCGTGGGTGGCCACCGGCGTGATGATGTCCACGGCATCCAGGCGCTCGGCCCCGAGCATCGCGGCGAAGTCCCGATAGGTGCGCGCGATGCCGAAGGCCTCCGCACGGGCACGGGCGCGTTCGTCGTAGGGATCGCAGAGGGCGGCAAGTTCCACCCCGGGCTGCGCGCGCCAGCCCTCCAGGTGGTACTGGCTGATGGCGCCGGCGCCCGCGATGCCCACGCGCAGCGGCCGCCCCTGGGGTGCGATGCTCACCGATAGGCCTCGCCGCAGGGGAACTTCTCCTTCAGGGCGCGGGCCACGGTCCTGGCGGCGGGCTCCTCCCACTTGCCGAGATTGGCCTTCATCCAGTCGCGCACGGCCTGGAGCGTGCGCCGGCCGCGCTGCTTCTCGGGGATGCAGGCCTCGTCCTCCGCCAGCATGTCGCGCACCGCGGCCACGTAGGCCAGCGCCATGGTGCGGTCCTTGAAGTTGCCTTCCGCCCGCATGGACTCCTCCAGCCAGCCGTACAGCGTCTGGCTGCTCACCATCTCGGCGCGCACCGGGGTGGCGGCGCACAGGCAGAGCAGGACCAGGGCGATGGGGTATCTCATGGGGGTCTCCTTCGAACGGGGATGACGGCACCGTGCGGGCGCGGTGCCGATGGTAAGCCGGCACGGGTGGGACCCCTCCGGGGCGCCCGTCGCCCCCCGGCGTCGCCGGCCGGTCGAATAAGGCTTGCGGGGCAGCGAAAAACGCATAACATCACGCCCCGCGCGAAAGCCGCGCGCCCGACCCTACCGGAACCAGGGATCCCCATGAAGAAACCCCTCACCGAGGCCCAGGTGCTGGCCGCACCCGCCAAGGACTACATGAACGACGACCAGCTCGCGTTCTTCCGGCAGCGGCTGCTGGACCTGAAGACCGAGCTGCTCGCGAACGTGCGCGACACCAGCGAGCACCTGCGCGAGACCGAGGCCGCCAGCGACCCCTCCGACCGGGCCACCCAGGAAGAGGAGCAGGCCATCGAGCTGCGCACCCGCGACCGCGAGCGCAAGCTGCTCAAGAAGATCGACGAGGCGCTCGTCCGCATCGACGACGGCACCTACGGTTACTGCAGCGAGACCGGCGAGCCCATCGGCGTGCGCCGCCTGCTCGCCCGTCCCACTGCCACCCTGTCCATCGAGGCGCAGGAGAGGCGGGAGCGGATGCAGAAGATGTACGGCGACTGAGGATTGATGAGCGACTGGCGCCCGGCCCGGGCGGAGCCCGGAGGCCGACGCGCCCCCCGTGGGTCGATCGGGACTGCATCCGAGCCGAGCAGACCGTCCGGCAACCGTTCGGTACCTCCAGCGCCTCCCCTCGCCCCCGGGAATTTTTCCCGCCCGGCCATCCGCCGTTTGACACCCTCCCCCCGCGGCTCAACAATAAGAATGCTTCTCAACTAGCCGCCTCCATCGGCGCGGATCGCGCGCTCCCTGCCCAGGCTTCCCATGGACCAGACTCCCTACGGCTTTTCCGCCTTCCTCGCCCAGACCGACGCGGTCGGGCTGACGGTGTTCTCTATCCTGGTGTTCATGTCCGTGGCGAGCTGGGCCGTGATCCTGTTCAAGGGCTTCCGCACCTGGACGGTGCGCGCCAGCGCACGTGAGGTGATCGAGGGCTTCTGGTCGGCGCCGAGCGTGGCGCGGGCCGAGGAGCAGCTCGACGCGCGTGGCGACAACCCCTTCGCGGCGCTTGCCCTGTCGGGCATCTCGGCCGCCGCCCACCACCAGCGCCACCAGGCCGGACGCCTCGGCGATGCCCTGAACCTCTCCGAGTTCGTCACGCGAGCCCTGCGCCAGGGCATCAACTCGGCCCAGGCGCGCCTCGAGACCGGGCTGTCGCTGCTGGCCTCGGTGGGCAGCACGGCGCCCTTCCTGGGCCTGTTCGGCACCGTCTGGGGCATCTACCACGCCCTCATCGGCATCGGCGTGAGCGGCCAGGCCACCATCGACAAGGTGGCCGGTCCGGTGGGCGAGGCGCTGATCATGACCGCCCTGGGCATCGCGGTGGCGGTGCCCGCCGTGCTGGGATTCAATGCGCTCACGCGCGCCAACCGCGTGATCCTCGCCGAACTCGACGCCTTCGCCCACGACCTGCACGGCTTCCTCGCCACGGGCTCGCGCGTGGACGCCGCCGCGGCTGCCGCGCCGGCACGGCCTGCGGCTGCCCGCGCCACCCAGGCCGCCTGAGGCCGTCATGGCGTTCGGCAGCTTCAACGAGGGTGGTGCGCAGCAGCCCATGTCCGAGATCAACGTCACCCCCCTGGTGGACGTGATGCTGGTGCTGCTCATCATCTTCATCATCACCGCGCCGCTGCTCACGCACGGCATCAAGATCGACCTGCCGCGGGCCGCCAGCAGCGCCAATCCCGAGAAGCCCGAGACCATCACGCTGTCCGTGGATGGCGAGGGCAAGGCATTCTGGAACGACAAGGCAGTGAGCGACGCCGACCTCCCGGCCCTCATGGCGCAGGCGGGCAAGCAGCAGCCCCAACCCGAGCTGCACCTGCGGGCCGACCGCGCCACGCGCTACCAGAAGCTCGCCGAGATCATGTCCATGGCGCGCAACGCCGGCATCGTGCGGCTGGGCTTCGTCACCGATCCCACCGGCGTCGTCGAGTCCGCACGCTGAGCGCGCGGCTGCGCGGCGCCGCCACCGTCCGGCGGCGTCCGGGGAACCCCTCCTGATGCTCGACCCGCTCGAACTCACCGGGCGCACCCGCACGCACATCGTGCAGCTCGATCAGCCGCGCGCCGCCCTGCACCGCGACGCGGCCGGTCCCTTCCTGGCCATGCGCCAGGCGGCCGCGGGTGAAGGCATCGACCTGCAGGTGTTCAGCGGCTTCCGCGACTTCGACAGCCAGTGCGCGATCTGGCGGCGCAAGTTCCTCGGCGAGCGGCCGCTGCTGGACGCCGCCGGGAATCCCGTGGATCGCGCCGGGCTGGACGAGGACGCCGTCATCGACCTGATCCTGCGCTGGTCGGCGCTTCCCGGGGCCAGCCGCCACCACTGGGGCAGCGAACTCGATCTCTACGACGCGGGCGCCATGCCCGAGGGCTACCGCGTGCAGCTCGTGCCGTCGGAGTACGCCACCGGCGGGGTGTTCGAGCGCCTTTCGGCGTGGCTCGAGGCCCATGCCGGCGGCTTCGGCTTCTACCGTCCCTATCGCGACGACCTCGGCGGCGTGCTGCCCGAGCCCTGGCACTGGAGCTTCGCGCCGGTGTCGCTGGAGGCGCAGGGCGCGCTCACGCCCGCGATCGTGGCCGAGGCGCTCGACGAGGTGGAACTGCCGGGGCGCGAGGCGCTGCGGGCACGGCTGCGGGCGTTGTTCGAGTCCCACGTGATGGCGGTGTCCTCGCCGTCGGCGGGAACGCGCCTCGCCTGATCGATTGCCGGGCGCACTGCCCGGCAGCGCGATGTGATAGCTTCGCCGCGCCCCGTCCTGACGCCGGCATGCCCCGCCATGGATCCCCGCACCCTCCACCAGAAGCTCTCCGCCGCCATCGAGTCCGTGGTGCTGGGCCAGTCTGCGCCGGTGCGCAAGCTGGTGGCGGCGCTGGTGGCCGGCGGCCACGTGCTCGTGGAGGACTTCCCCGGCACCGGCAAGACCACGCTCGCCAAGGCGCTGGCGCGTTGCCTGGACGCCGACTTCCGGCGCGTGCAGTTCACGCCCGACCTGCTGCCCTCGGACATCGTGGGGGTGTCGGTGTACTCGCCGCGCACCCAGGAGTTCAGCTTCCACCGTGGCCCGGTGTTCACGCACCTGCTGCTCGCCGACGAGATCAACCGCGCCAGCCCGCGCACCCAGAGCGCGCTGCTCGAGGCCATGGCGGAAGGACAGGTGAGCGCCGAGGGCGTGCGCCACGCGCTGCCCGAGCCCTTCTTCGTGATCGCCACCCAGAACCCGGTGGAGTTCCACGGCACCTATCCGCTGCCCGAGGCCCAGCTCGACCGCTTCGCGCTCAAGCTCTCGCTGGGCTACCTAGACGCCGCGCAGGAGGTGGCGATGCTCTCGGCGCAGAACGGCGGCCATCCGCTCGAGCGCCTGGCGCCGGTGGCCGGCGTGGCCGACGTGCTGGCGGCGCGCGCGCGGCTCGCCGAGGTGCGCGTGTCCGAGGCGCTCAAGCGCTACGTGGTGGACCTGGTGGCCGCCACGCGCGGCCACGGCGGCGTGGCGCTGGGCGCGAGCCCGCGCGCCTCGCTGGTGCTGGTGCGCCTGGCCCAGGCGCTGGCCGCCTTCGACGGCGAGGACTTCGTCTCGCCCGAGCACGTGCAGGAAGTGGCGGTGGAGGTGATCGCGCACCGGCTGGTGCTCGAGCGCGAGCAGCGCTTCGCGGGCGGCAGCGCGGCCTCCATCGTGGCGGCGCTGCTCGGCACGATCCCGGTGCCCTCGTGAGCGCGCCCCTTTCCCCGGGGGTGTGATGGCAGCCCGGCGCGTGCCGCTGCGGGCCTTCGCCCGCGTGCACCGCGCCTCCACCTGGGCGCAGCGGCGCTTCACGCCCGCCGGCCTCTCGGTGCTGGGCGCCATGCTGGCGGGGTTCGTGTTCGGCATCGACGTGGGCCGCACCATGGCCTTCCAGCTGTTCGCCATCGCCGCGGCGCTCATGGTGGTGGCGTGGATCGGCGCCGGGCGCTGGCGGCCACAGGTCCACCTGGAGCGGCGGCTGCCGCCCTTCGCCACGGTGGGCCGGCGCTTCGATTACGTGCTGCGGGTGGGCGACAGGGGCGGACGCGGCCTGCCCGCCTTCCTGCTGGGCGACGAACTCGAGGTGCGCTACCCGAGCGCGACGCAGTTCGCGCGCCTGGGCCGTGCCCAGGATCCGGCCGGCAATTTCTTCGACCGCAGGGTGGGCTATCCGCGCTGGGTGATGCTGCTCGAGCAGCTGCGTGGCGGCAGCGTGGAACCGGTGGCGGTGCCGGCCACCGCGGCCGGTGGCGTGGCCGAGGCGACGCTGTCCCTCGAGCCGCGCCGGCGCGGCGTGCTGCACTTCGCCTCCACCGCGCTGCTGCGCGCCGATCCGCTCGGACTGGTGCACGCGGTGGCACGGCGCGCCACGCCCCAGTCGCTGCTGGTGGTGCCGCGGGTGCATCCGGTTCCGCGGCTGCTGCTGCCGGGTGCGCGCCGCCATCATCCGCGGGGCATCCAGTCGGTGCAGCAGGTGGGCGAGAGCCAGGAGTTCCTGCAGCTGCGCGACTATCGCCCCGGCGATCCGATCCGGCGGCTGCACTGGCCCAGCACGGCGCGCGCCGGGCGGCCCATCGTTCGCGAGAGCAGCGAGGAGTGGTTCGCGCGCCACGCGCTGGTTCTGGACACCTTCGAGCCGCGACCGGACCCGGAGCGCTTCGAGGCCGCGGTGAGCGCGGCCGCGTCCATCGCCGTGGGGCTCGATCCGGGCGACGCGCTGCTCGACCTGATGTTCGTGGAGTCGCGCGCGGTGTCGGTCACGGCGGGCCGGGGCACCGAGGCCGCCGGCGTGCTGCTGCGCGAACTCGCGGAGGTAGCACCCGCGCAGCAGGGCGGCTTCGAGGCGCTCGCCGAGCATGTGCTGCGACACGCCGGGCGGCTGTCTGCCTGCATCCACGTGCTGCTGTGCCTGGACGAACCGCGCGCGGCGTTGCTGCGGCGCTTGCACGCGGCGGGCGTCGGACAGATCGTGCTGCTGGCGGGCGA
>CAZXJW010000222.1:0-5996 GCA_964641005.1 uncultured Rhodocyclaceae bacterium | reverse complement strand
ATCCCAGCGCCCACAGCCGCAGCGCGAAGCGCTCGGGGCCCAGCAGCGCCAGCGTGCGCACGGCCGGGACGTTCAGCGATGCGGCCAGCGCCGTGCGCACGCTCACCAGCCCGCGGAACTCCCGGTCGTAGTTCTGCGGCACGTACAGCCCGGCCGGCGTGACGATGTTGGCGGGCGAGTCCTCGAGAAGCGAGGCGGCGGTGAGCAGCCGTTCCTCGATCGCCAGGCCGTAGAGGAAGGGCTTGAGGGTGGAGCCGGCCTGGCGCGGCGCGCGCACGCCGTCCACGAAGCGCGCCGAGGAGGCTTCGCCGGTGTTGCCCACGTAGGCGAGCACCTCGCCCGTGGCGTTGTCGAGCACCAGCGCGGCGGCATCGGAGGCCGCACGCCCCGCCAGTTCCGCCACGCGCTGGCGCAGGATCTCGGCGAGCGCCCGCTGCAGCCCCGCGTCGAGCGTGGTGGACACCCGCGGCGCGGCGCGCGACAGCAGCTGTCGGGCCAGGTGCGGTGCCAGCGCGGCGCGCGGCTCGAGGCGCGGCGCGCCGCGCAGGCGCTCCGCGGCCAGTGCGCCCACCCCCGCGCAGGCCTCTGGCGGCGCCAGTGCGCAGGCGCGTTTCGCCACGGTGGCCGGCGGGGCATTGGGCCCCCGCAGCAGCGCCGCGAGCAGCGCCGACTCCGAGCCGTCGAGCCCGGCCGGTGCCTTGCCGAACAACCCGTGGGATGCCGCCGCGATCCCCTGCAGCTCGCCGCGGTAGGTGGAGAGGTTGAGGTAGGCCTCGAGGATGTCGCGCTTCGACCACGCCTGCTCCAGTGCCCGGGCGGCACGCATCTGGTCCCACTTCTGGCCCAGCGAGCGGCGCGGGCCGCGTGCCTGCAGGCCGGGCTCGATCATGGCTGCCACCTGCATGGTGAGCGTGCTCGCGCCCCGCGGCGCGCCGCGCAGCACCGTGTCGAGCGTGGCGTCGCCCAGGGCGCGCCAGTCCACGCCCGCGTGTTCCCAGAAGCGGCGGTCCTCGGCCTTCAGGACCGCGGCCACCAGCGCGGGCGACACCGCGTCCAGCGGCACCCAGGGCAGCCGGCGGACGCTGTCGTCCACGCGCAGTTCGTGCAGCACTTCGCCGTGTCGGTCCAGCAGCACCGCCTCGCTGGGCGGATGGGCGCGGCGAACCTCCTCAACCGACGGCACCGCCGCCACTGCTGCCCCCGCGAGCAGCAGGCCCGCGGCCAGCAGCGCGCGGCCCCGGGTGCGAACCTCATTCACCGACGATCAGCCTCCGGTTCGGCGAGGCGGCGAACATCTCGGGCGCGTACATGGCCTCCACGCGAGTGGGCGGCAGTTCGAAGCTGCCGGGGTTGTTCAGCCGCAGCGTGTACTCGATGCTCCAGCGTCCCCTGGGCACGAACCGCCAGTAGGCGCGGAAGCCGTCGAAGGCGCGCTCCTCGAAGGCCGGCCACACCCAGCCGCGCCGTTTCTCGCCGCCCGCGAGCAGCGCGGAATCGCCACCCAGGCCGGTGCCCAGGATGGCGGCGCCGGCGGGAATCGGGTCGTCCAGCACCACCCAGGCCATGTCGGCCAGGGACTCAAGTTCGAGGGTGACGCGCAGCACGTCGCCGCGCTTCGGCGCCGCCGGCGAGGCGCCGTCGAGGCCCGTGACGGAGCGGCGGATGGTGAAGCCCGCCGACAGCGGCGCCTCGAGCGGCACGGCGGCACGGCTCTGCACCACGGCCCACGGCCGGCCGCCGCCTTCGTGGCCCAGCGCGAGTTCGCCGGTGCCGCCCTTCGGCCATTCGAAGGCGATGCTCGTGCCCTGCTTCACCACCGTGCTCCAGTCCACCCGCTGCGTGCCACCACCCAGCCGGCCCGTGGTGGCGCCCGCCACGGGATCGGCCTCGAAGGCCGCCCCGAAGCGCTCCAGGGCGAGCACGCCCCAGGCGTTGGCCACGGTGGTGCCCCAGGCGCCGCGGTCCTGGCGCCCCACCGCGCCGCGAAGCATGCGCGGCAGGTCATCGCGCCAGGCGGGATCGTCCATGAGGGCGAGCAGCGCGCGGTTGGCATTCACGTCCGCGGACACCATCAGCCACCACAGGTAGTCGCTGCGCTCGGTCGAGAAGCCCAGCGTGGTTCCCTGCAGGTTCATGCGGGCGCGCAACACCCGGGCCGCCTCGGCTCGGTGCTGCTCGCGCGCCGGCAGCGCGCTCCAGCGCGAGGTGGCGCCGAGCCAGTCGATGACCGCGGAGGTGGGCCACAGGCCGGGGCGTACATCGAAGGACTCCGCCAGGCGTGGCTCGAGGGCATCGCGATGGCGGGTGAGTGCGTCCAGCGCCGCCACCTTGCGGATGGCCAGGTCGGCCGTGGGCAGGCTGCCCTGGCGGACCACCTCGCCGGCCACGAAGCGCTCCAGGCCTCGCAGCATGCGTTCGCGCGCGGCCTCCGGGATCTCCCAGCCGGCCTCGTGGGCGAGCGACAGCAGGTAGGCCGTGAGGGTGTCCGAGCCCTCGTCCATGATCGCGAAGTACTTGGCGAGCCCGTCCCGGTCCAGGTGGGCCGGCAGCGCGGCCATCACCGTGGCCCACTGGCCGGCATCGCGCAGGGCCACGGCGCGCGAGGCGCGCTGCTCTAGGCAGGTGTAGCGGTAGCGCTCCATCCACTCGCGCACCCCGGAGAGCTCGTCGGAGAGCCTGCTGCGAAGCTGCACCGTGACCCCGCCACGCCCCGGCAGGGCGTCGGCGGGTCGAGCCACCGCCAGCGTCACCGGCGCGTCGAGCTGCAGCAGCGTGGCCTGCAGCACCCCCACGGGCACGGCCGCCAGCACCTTCTGGGACAGCTTCACCGCATCGCCCGCCGCGCCGCCGGATTCGCGCACCGTCAGCGCCCAGTCGATCGCGGCGGTGCCGGGCGGCACTGACAGGTCCCACCAGAGATCCCGCGCCTCGCCCGCGGCGAGCGACAGCCGCCGCGGCTCGAGCGCCGGCAACGCCACCGCGGGACGCGCCGACGCGGCGGCGCCGAGCTCCACCTCCATGGCACGCTGCGCCGCGTTGCGCACCGTCACCGTGGCGCGGAAGCGGTCGCCCTCGCGCACCACCGGTGGCAGGCCGGGCAGCAGCACCAGGTCCTGGACGGTGCGCAAGCTCGCCCGCCCGGTTCCGAACAGGCCCGTGCCGCCGCTGGCCACCGCCACCACGCGGAAGGCGCTGAGCGAGTCGTTGAGCGGGATCTCGATCTCGCCGCGGCCGGCGGCATCCAGCGCAAGCCGCGGCTTCCACGCGAGCAGCGTGTCGAACAGCTCACGGGAAGTCTGGCGCCCGCCGCCGCCGCCGGCAGGCAGGGCCTTGCGCCCGAAATGGCGCTTGCCCACCACCTGCATCACCGAGGTGGCCGTGGCGACCTCCATGCCGCGGCGCTGCATCATGGCCTCGAGCAGTTCCCACGAGGCGTTGGGCTGGAGCTCGAGCAGCGCCTCGTCCACGGCGGCCACGGCGAGCTCGGTGCCCTTCGGCAGCGGCGATCCGTCGGCACGCGTCACCTCGAAGGCCACCCGCGCACGTTCGCGCACCCGGAAGGTGTCCCGCTCGGGCAATACCCTCACCCGGAGTTCGTGGGCACGCCAGCCCACCGCGAGCTCCGCGATCCCCATGCGGAACGCCGGCCGGGCCAGGTCCACCAGCGCAGTGGGCTTCGGATCGGCGAGCCGGCCGCGCACTGCCAGAACCGAGACGAAGGCATTGGGCGCGTAGTGGCCCTTCAGCGGCACGCGCACCACCGGCTCACGGCCTTCGATGGGCGTCACGAAGGCATCCAGGACGCCCTCGCGTTCCACGGTGACCAGCGCCGAGGCGCGCCGGAACGGCGAGCGCACCTGCAGCACCGCGGTCTCGCCGGGTTCGTAGCGGCGCCGCTCGGGCAGCAGGTCCATGCGGTCGTCGTCGCCGCCCCCGAACCACCATTCGCCCTCGCCGGCCACCCAGGCCTCGGCATGGGCGATGGACACGTTGCCCGCGGCATCGGCGGCGCGGGCGCGCAGCACCAGGTTCCCCGTGGCCGGCGCCGCGCCCTCGCAGGGCAGGCGGCCCTGCGCGTCGGTGCGGCCGCGGCACAACTCGCCGGCGCGCCGGGTCTCGGTGAACGACTCGTAGGCGTAGAAGCCGCCGATCAGCCGCTTGCGGTGCGAGAAGTTCTCGCGCGCCAACACGTCCACGGCGACCTCCACGCCCGCCTGCGGCCGGCCGCCGGCATCCACCGCCACCACCGTGGCGCGCAGCCGTTCCCGGGTGAGCGCCCAGCCATCGGGCTTCACGCCCAGCAGCAGCGCCGAGGGCAGCAGGCGCACGCGGGTGCCGCGCGTGAGGATCTGGCCATTCGGATCGGCGTACTCCACCTCCGCCACCAGCTCGCGTGGCTGGTCCGACGCCGGCAGCCCGTCGATGCGCACCGTGGCAGCGCCGCCGGCGTCGAGGGTTGCGGTGCGCGCCTGCAGCGGCACCGTGCCTTCGCGCCCGTCCGCGGACCCTGGCACGAGCTCGCCGTCCTCGTCCACCTGCGGCAGCCACCAGTCGGGAGCGGCCTCCGAGCGGCCCTCCTTCACGCCACCGTTGGCGAAGGCCACCCCTTCATGGTCGGGAAAGCCGATGACGGCGGGCTGCAGCGCAGCCCGAACCTTGACCCGCTGGTAACCCGCACCGCCGCCGGAGAGGTAGGACAGCTGCACGCCCAGGTCCACCGCGGCCGCGTTCACCGGCGGCTCGGCGGGACCGGCGATGCGTGCCCTGAGCACCGGGACACGGAACTCCTCCACCCGGAACCGGCCCGACTCGACGCCCTCCACCCAGCGCTCGCCCTCGCCGCTGCGCTTCGCCGCGAGCGTGATGGTGTAGGTGCCGGTCTTCGCGTCGCGCGGCACGCTCCAGCTGCCCTCGGCGATGCCGGCGGCATCCCACCGCAGGGGCAGCTCCCAGCTCTGGTCGCTGCCCGCATGGCGGATCACCACGCGCACCGGGCGGCGCCCCGAGGGCGGCAGCGCGAAGCCACCGGCAGTGTGGCGGCGCATGAAGTGCTTCATGCCCACCGTGTCGCCTGCGCGCAGCAGCGTGCGGTCGAACACGGTGTGGAACAGGTCCGGCCCGCCCCACCGGGCGCGCGGGACGTTGAAGCGCCATGGCGCGATGCCCTCGTTCCAGCCGGACAGCGTGAAGCCCGTGTCCGCGCCCAGCCGCGCGCTCACGAAGAACTGCCGGTCGTACTCCTGCAGGCAGCCGGGCAGCGACTCGGTGCCGGGCAGCGCCTTGCGCACCCTCGCCACCCCGTCGCTCCCCGTCCGGCCGCGGAAGAAGGACCTGCCGGCGCAGTCCTGCAGGTTCACCTCGGCTCCGGCCACGGGCTCGCCGCGGTCGAGCGAGGTGACCCACACCAGGGACGACTCGCGCCCCTGCTTGAAGTGCACTGCCAGGTTGGTCACCAGGGCGGCGGCGGCCACGTGGTAGGGCTTGCCGTCCTTGAGCAGCGCCTGACCGAGCCGCGGACTCACCACCTCCACCACGTGCAGGCCCGGCTCGCGCAGCGGGATGCCCACCACCTCGAAGTCGCGTTCGGCGCCCGGCTTGGGCAGGCTGAAGGACCGGGTTCGTTCGCCCTCGCGGAACACGCTGCGCGTGGTGTAGCCCGCGCCACGCCGCAGCGGGGGCTGCGGGTTGCCCTGGGCGTCGGGTCCCTGCTCCACTTCCTCGCCCGGATCCCATTGCGCCCCGGCGGCCTCGATGCGGGCCAGCCAGCCGATGATGTCGCGCGCGGAATCGACCCGCAGCGTGCGGGCCTCCAGCGGCCTGCCCCCCGGGGACGGGCCCGCGCGCTGGCCGGCGAGCGAGCGCTCCACGTTGCGCAGCGTGATGGGCAGGGCCGGCTCTGCGTTGAGTTCGAGGATGCCGAAGCGCGCCGCGAACTTCGCCAGCGGCGGAGCCTCGTCGGTGCGCACCGCGAGCGGAAAGCGCGCGGCGTTGGACAG